>JAFGOK010000557.1 GCA_016926535.1 Micromonosporaceae bacterium
CGCCTATATGCCGCTTATCGGTCAAGAGCGGTCACCCCGACGGGGTAGACACCCCCAAGCAGGCCAGGATTAGCCGGTTAAGGGGGGATCGCCGAGGTGGCCGAGACACTGGCGGTCGCACACCACGCCAGCCTCGTCCACCGTGACATCACCCCCTCCAACATCATGATCGACAGCCTCGGACACGCCAAACTGATCGATTTCGGCTTGGCCGCCAGATTCGCGGTCGCCCCGGCGGACACCGCCATCGGGACGTTCGCGTACAGCGCACCGGAGCAGACCGGCCTGCTCCACCGGGTTGTCGACGGCCGGGCCGATCTCTACAGCCTCGGCGTGATCCTGTTCCAGCTGATGACCGGACGCCTGCCGTTCCCAGCGACGGACGTGGCAGAGCAGATCCGACTCCATCTCGTCCAGCCTGCCCCGAGCCTGCAGACCCTGCGGCCGGATCTCCCCGAGGCCATCGGCGAAATCGTCGCCCAACTCCTGGCAAAGGACCCGGATGACCGCTACCAGACCGGAACAGAGCTCCAGGCAGACCTGCTCCAGCGCGCGGTGCGCGGAGAGCCCCGCCCGGGCCCACCTGGCAGCAGCGGGCCAGCCACCCAGGAATGCGACGCAGCGTTCTTCGGTCGGCGATCAGAGCTCGGTCGCCTGCTGGCGCGGTGGCATGAGGCGGCGTCGGGACATGGCAGTCTTGTCGTGGTCACAGGGCAGGAGGGGATCGGCAAGAGCCGTCTGGTCCGGCAGCTCGCGACCATGGTCGGCCAGTCCGGAGGGCATCCCACCTGGATAGCGGCTGCTGAGGACGATGCGGCACCGCTGGCCCCGGTGCGGTCAGCCATCGAGCACCGGATGCGTGCGATCACGGGCCTGCCCGACGCGATCCGGACCTCTGCCATCGAGCGACTGCGCCGGGCCGCGGGAGACCACGGCCGGCTGATCAGGTCGTTGTCCCCTGTGCTCCTAGATATCCTCGCCTCCGGCATCGAGTTTCCCTCAGCGGAACTCCCCGGTACCGACAAGGAGCATTTCGCACGGATCATCGCAAATTTTCTGGCCAACCTCGCGGCCAGTGAGGGTGGAGCCGTGCTCCAGGCCGAGAACCTCCAGTGGTTCGACGCCGCGAGCATCGACGTCCTGCGCCACGTCATGCCGCTGCTCAGGACCACACCCCTACTCGTCGTCGCCACGGTCCGCACGGCGACGGACGCCGACCCCGGAGACTGGGTGTCCGCCCTGCCAGAACCCCTCCGGGACCAGGCCGGACCCGGCGACAACCTGGTCACCCACCTCCCCCTGGGTCCGCTGTCCGGCCCGGACATCGAGGCGCTCGTGACCGAGGAGCTGGGATCGACGCTCATTCCCGGCGACCTGATGGCGCGGCTTCGGATCCGCAGTGCCGGCAATCCCCTGGCGGCATGGGAGTACACCCGAGCCCTGATCGACTCGGGAACCATCCGACCCTCCTGGGGTCGCTGGCTGGTCGACGACAGCGCCCTGTGCGATCTCACCCTGCGGAAGGATGTCACCGACCTGATCGTGCGCAGGCTGAGACACCTCGACGAGGACGCCCAGCGCCTGCTGACCGTCGCGGCGGCCTCTGGAAACGGCTTCTCGCCGGATCTCATCGCCGGGGTCGCGCACGTCGCCCTGCCTGCGGTGCTGCGCGTCTGCGAGCAGGCCACGGCGATCGGCGTCATCGAACCAATCGACGGTGGTCGATTCGGGTTCGTCCACGACCGCATCGCGACGACGCTCCTCGATCTCCTCGGCCAGGCCGACCGCGAGGCGCTCCACCGCACGATCGCCGAGCACCTGGAACGGCAGGTTCCACAGTCGGCCGAGTTGACCTACGCGATCGCCCGCCAGTACCTGCTCGGCGACCCGGGCCAGGCCCCGGCAGCGGCGGTCCGCGCCCTGCGGGAAGCTGGATTCCAGGCCTTGGCCCAGCATGCCGCAGCGGACGCCTTCGCCAGCCTCTCCCAGGCGCGCAAACTGGCCGACCGCTTCGGCATCGCCCTCGACGGCGCCTTCCACACCAACGCGGGGATCGCCGCAGCCCAGAGCGGTCGGTGCGACGCCGGCATCCGGCATTTCTATCAAGCTCTTGACCTTGAAACCGATCGGCTGACTCGGGCGGGCCTGTGGGTGCGGCTGGTGGACGCCCACCGCGAGATGACAGAAGAGACCCTGGGGCTGGCCGCGATGCGGGCGGGGCTGGCCGAACTGGGCCACCCCCTCCCCGACAGCCGGCTCGGTCTGGCCCTCACCGCCGGGTGGTCGCTGTGCTCCGGCGTATTGTGGGGCGTCCTCCCCCGGACAGCGGCGGTTCCCCCCGCCAGGGTTGCCCGGTGGCGGGTGGTCGCCGACCTGCTCAACGCCGGAGCCGAAGCGGCAGCCACCCCTGACCGGATTCCGTTGATGACCGCGTTGAACCTGTGCGCGTTGCCGGTGTCCAACCGCCTGGGACGCGGCCGGCCCTTCGTCCGTGCTCGCGCCAACCTCGCCATCCTGGCGAAATCGGCGGGGCTGGACCGGCTGGCAGAGCGGCTGATGGCGTCGGCCGAGGCTGCTGCACCCAAGGGTATTCCGGAGGTCGACGCCTATCTTGCCTGGTGGCGCGCGCTCATCGCCGACGCGCTGGGAGAAGGGACTGGCGACTGGCTGCTGGCCTGCCTTGAGCGCCACGGGCAGCTCCTCAACACCGGAGCCGCCCTGATGACCTCGACCTGCGTGGGGATGCTGGCAGCCGCCCGGGGGTATCCGCAGCGAGCGCTGGCCGCCATCGACTTGGCGATGCGTCACGCCGCAGATCGCGAGCAGGTCTGCCGGTCCGGGGCTGGTTTCGTCTCCGCCATGACCGAGGCGATCCTCGGCCACCCCGGAGCCGCAGCCGAGCAGCTCAGCCGGGCCTGCGAGGCAGAGTCCCTGGGAAGAACCGGGCTGACCTTCGAGATCCACCGCCTCATCGCGGTGACCGTGCTGGCCGTCGAGCGAGCGGAGACCGGTACGGAACTCGATGACGCGCTGGACGCCTTCGCCGCGCTGGGCATTGCCCCGCGGCGGCTGTGGCCCTACCAGCGGCTGTTCTGGGTCTACCAGGCTTTCGGCCGGCTCGCCCAGCTCGCCGCCGCCCCGCCGGAGCAGCGACCCCGCCGGATGGCTCAGGCCAAGCGGGCCATCCGGGCGTTGGGCCAGGCTGCCAGCGGACCCGTGTTCCGGGGATACCACCGCGTCGCCCGGGCGGGCCTGTGCCAGCTGCGGGGCAAGCACCGGGCGGCGCTTCGCATCCTCGCCGACCAGAACGCCAGGCCTGCGGATCCGGACGCGCCGCTGCTGGACTACGAAGCGGCCCGCATCGCGGCCCGTGCCCTGACCGGGCTCGGGGCCACCAGCAAGGCCCAGCGGCAGGCGGAACTCGCGCTGCGGCTGGCGGAGGACCACGGATGGCAGGCCAGGGCCAAGTGGATCCGCGTGGAGTTCCACCTGGAGCCGACTTGGGTCTCCAAGCCGGCCACCGCTCGCAACGGGGACCCCAGGACCGGTGAGGACGACCGGATGCGGGCGCTCTACGAGGTCGGTCTCGCCGCCGCGACAGTGCTTGATCCCGATCAGCTGGCCAGGGTGGCCCTCGACGAGATCGTCCGCATCTTCGGCGCCGAGCGGGCATTCCTGTTTCTCGTCGCGGAGCCAACCGGCGCGCTGACCCCCCACCTCGGTCGCGATAGCGCCCGCCGGGACATCGAAGACCTCTCCCGGTATGGAGCATCGCTTGTGGAGCAGGTGTACCAGTCCGGGACGGCGATCGTCGTCGCTGGCAACGAGCACAGCGCTGCTCTTGAATCGCGCAGCGCGGTGGTGCACGGACTACGTAGCGTCATGGTCGCACCACTCCGACTCAAACAGCGCACCGTCGGGGTCATCTACCTCGACAGCACCGCCGCGAAAGGGATCTTCGCCGCAGACGACGTCGGTCTCCTGACCTCGATCACTACCAGTGTCGCGCTGGCGCTGGAGACGGCCAAGGCGGCCCAGTTGGAGGTCGCCATCCGGGCCGCTGAGCGTCAGCGGGACACGGCGGAATTCCTGCGCGGCGCGATGCAGCGCCTCGCCTCCAGCCTCAGCACCGGGGAGGTCGCCGCTGCCCTCGACGCCGCCGTCTCAGAGGTCCTGCCGGACGCCACCGCTCGTCTCGTGCACCAGTCGGAGCACGGGGTGCTCTCCCTGCTCGTTCCCTCGCGGGTCGACGCGGCCGGAGCCCTGGCCCCCAGCGACGAAATCCGGCTGGAGCCCTCGCCGACGCTGGCCGTCCTGCTCGGCCGCTCAGCCCCGGCCGGGCAGACCCTGGACACCGATCCGTGGCCATTGCCGGATGAACTCCTGGGGGCCAGCACGCACTGGCTATCGATCCCGCTGACCGCGCGGGGCGTCCGGAGAGGCATCCTCGTCATCGCAACGACCGGGCGCGCCCTCGACTCCGCCGAGGTCAAGGTCGCCGCCGCCCTGGCCAGCCAGACCATGGTCGCTCTTGACAACGCCGTCCTGTTCCGGCAGGTCACCTTCGCCGCGACCCATGACGGCTTGACCGGCCTGCTGAATCGAGCAACCTTCTTCGAGGTCGGCGAGCGCCGTCTCGCAGCGTGGCGCAGCAGCGGCGACCAGATCGCCGCAGCAATGATCGACATCGATCATTTCAAAGCCATCAACGACACCTACGGGCACACGGTCGGGGATCAAGCCATCCGGGAAGTCGCCCGCCAGCTCACCAGGACCCTGCGGGAATCGGACATCATTGGCCGGTACGGCGGGGAGGAGTTCACCGTGCTCTTCCCGGACACCACGGCCGAAGCAGCGCTCGCAACAGCCGAACGCCTGCATGCCGCGATCCTGGACCACCCTGTGCTCTCGGAGGCAGGAGCCCTCCGGATGACTGTCAGCATTGGACTCGCAGTCCCCCCGAGCAGGGAGAGCACCCTCTCCGACCTGCTCAGCACTGCGGATCGGGCACTGTACGTCGCGAAACGGCAAGGCCGTAACCGCATCGTCAGCATGGCCACAGCATGATCATCGGCACACCGGCCCTGGGGCGTGTTCCGTGGATCTACACCGAACGCTCAATAAGCTTGAATTATGGAATCGAATGAACGTTTCTTTCAGTCGGCGATTTTCGGGGAAAAACTGGTGAGAAAACCCTTCGCAAGCCTTCCCGCATCGCCGCCGGCCGGCTGCCGATTCAGGGACGTTCGATGACGGCCGTCCCACGAGGCGATAGATGCAGAAGAACACTCTCGTTCGGTAGCTTGGGAAACCGTCATCAGAAGAAGTAGTGTCCGAGAATGGCACCCAGTCATTCGACTTAGGGAGAGTATTTAAATTAGATAGATTCTTCTAGGGTTTCTGTCGATCCCTTTACCGTGTAGTTCCACTCCCCATGAAACTCGC
>JAFGOK010000558.1 GCA_016926535.1 Micromonosporaceae bacterium
CCGCTGCCTCGTCGATGGCCCTGCGGTTGTCGTCGTACCACCCGTCCGAGGTGAAGAACCCGCCGCGGCACAGCGACGCGACGTTCAGACCCGTGTCGGCCAGCAGCTTCTTGGTCTCCGGCAGGCCGTACTCGGCGACCGGCTCCCGCCAGAGCCCGAGATTGGCGACCCCGGCCTCGACGCATCCGGCGATGACGTCTGGCAGTGGCCAGTACTTCGCGGTCGCCTGGTTGAAGGCGAAGCGGCCCATCAGCGGTGACTCGCTGGCCGACGTCCCGGCGCTCATGCCGGCACCTCGATCCTGCGACCCTCCCGAGCCGACTGGAGCGCGAGTTCCGCCAGCTGGACGCCCCTGGCACCGGAGGCGAAGCCCCACGGGAACGGCTCATTGTCGACGACGTGCCGGAGGAACGCCTCCCACTGGGCTCGGAAGCCGTTGAGCATCTCGGCATTCGCCGGGACCTCGCACCACTGGGCGCGGAAGGACTCCGTCACCGGCAGATCCGGGTTCCACACCGGCATCGGGGTCTGGGCGCGGTGCTGGACCCGGCAGTTCCGCAGACCAGCGACCGCGCTGCCCTGGGTGCCGTCCACCTGGAACTCAACCAGCTCGTCCCGGTTGACCCGGACGCACCACGAGGAGTTGATCTGAACGATCACGCCGTCTGCCAGCTCGAATATCGCGTATGCGGCATCGTCCGCCGTTGCCGGGTACGGCTCGCCATGCTCGTCCCACCGCTGGGGAAGGTGGGTCGCGACCGTGCACTGCACCGACCGGATCGAGCCGAAGATCTGCTCAATCACGTAGTTCCAGTGCGGGAACATGTCCATGACGATCCCGCCGCCGTCCTCTGACCGGTAGTTCCACGACGGGCGCTGCGCCGGCTGCCAGTCCCCCTCGAAGACCCAGTAGCCGAACTCGCCCCGGACGGACAGGATCCGGCCAAAGAATCCCCCGTCGACCAGCCGCTTCAGTTTGAGCAGGCCAGGCAGGAACAGCTTGTCCTGGACAACCCCGTTCTTGAGACCGGAGGCCTCCGCTGTCGCCGCGAGGTCAAGGGAAGCGGGAGTGTCCTCCGCCAGCGGCTTCTCCGTGTACACGTGCTTGCCCGCCGCGATGGCCTTGCGGATGGCCTTCTCACGCTGCCTGGTCAGCTGCGCGTCGAAGTAGATGTCGACGTCTTCGCGGGCGAGCGCCCCGTCGAGATCTGTCGTCCAGTCCGTGAGCCCGTGTCGCTTGGCGATCTCCGCGAGCTTCGTCTCGTTCCGACCGACCAGCACCAGTTCGGGCCAGATGCGGCTTCCATCCGATGACAGGACGCCTCCGTCCTCCCGGATGGCCAGCAGGGATCGGACCAGGTGCTGGCGATACCCCATCCGTCCGGTAACTCCATTGATCACGATACCGATCGGTCGACGCACCATCGGTCCTCCCTCATTCACCCCAGCGCAAGGAAAGCGCTTTCCAACGGCAGAGTACCTGGCCACCCAGTAAGGAGGCAAGGTAAGGGTGCCCTGCAAAGAGTCGCGGTACCAGCTACGCGAACCCCGCCGATCGCCACCTATGACCGTGGGGCACAGCTTTCACGCCAAACGAGACTCACCTCTGCCGATTCTCTGCGGTCCCGCGTGTCTTCATCGAGCGTCATCATCATCGCACGGATCCCCATATCGATGAGTGGCAACCGCACCGTTGTCAGCCTTGGGGTGACGTCCTCTGCGACTGGCATGTCATCAAATCCGACGACCGACATGTCCTCCGGCACTCGCAGCCCTTCAGCCCGCAGCGCATTGAGCGCACCGACGGCCATTGAATCATTGAGCGCGACAATGGCGGTCATGCCCGGGTGGTCCTCCATCAGCTGCCGGGTCGCGACGGCGCCGCCATCCCTGCTGAAATCGGTATGCACGATGCGCTGAGCGGGAAACGTCCGACCGTGCTCCTTCGCAGCCCTGCGAATGCCCGCGATCCGGTCGGTCGTCGTGGTCAGCACTTTCGGCCCGGCGATCAGACCAATCTTGGTATGGCCAATCTCATACAGCCGGACGCAGGCCAGGTAGCCACCGCGCTCATTGTCCGGAATGACGGCACTGCCGGTGCACTCATGGCGGCCGATGACACTGATCCGCCCCCCGGATTTCGCATACGCCTCAAGCTGATTGTTGATCTTCCTGGTGAACCCGGCATCGTGGTACCCGGAACCGGCCAGAACCATGGCATGGACCTGCTGAGACCGCAGGAGCTCGACGTAGGCCAGCTCGCGCTCCGGCTCACCATAACTGTTGCAGATCAGCAACAGCCGGCCATGGTCCGTCGCGACCCGCTGCAATCCTCGTGTGATCTCGGCAAAATATGGGTCGGACACGTCATGCACGATGACCCCGACCGCCGATCGTTGAGATCTCGCCAGCTGCTGGGCGTGTGCGTTGGGGACGTACCGAAGCTCCTGAACGGCCCGCAGGACGCGCTCCTTTAGCTCGTTGGTCACCCGTTTCGCGCTGCCATTGATAACGCGAGATGCGGTCGCTGGTGAAACCCTCGCTCTTCTCGCCACATCGGCAAGGGTCACCGTCGCAGGTCCGGTACTCTGACCCGCCATATGTCACTCCCCGGTCGCCACTACCAATCCGGTCTGGTCGCCAGCGAGGCTCGCGCCGCGACATACCGGTTGCCCCACCCAACAACGGTCCGTTCGCAAGGCACGATACCCGAATATGCCAGGTGGGTCGTCAATGGCGATCGGACGGCCGCAGTGAGCCGGCCCCGCACGGCCGGCACGCGCGGCATCACATCCCTGTGACCTTGATCGACATGTCGCAGGTTCCTCCATTGAGGATACACGGAGAGTGGGGAGCCGCGATGATGGTTCCACGACCACTGCGGTCACTCACGGTCAAGGGGTCGAAATCTATCCGCACGATCTCGACCTCTCGCCCGTTCACGATGGTCTCGCCGGGGGTTCGACATCGAGCGCATCGCACAACGCGGGGCAGCGTCTCGACCGCAGCCCAGCACGACGGGCACCACATGCGCACCGGCACGAGAGCGACCTTCAACTGCGCGCCCTCGGCAATCGTCCCGACCGAGGCAACACGGAAAGCGAACTCAAGCCCCTCGGGGCACAATCCGCTCAACACTCCGACCCGGACATGCACCCTGGTCGCCCTGGAGTCAGCCGCGGCGGCGTCAGACACGATATTGAGTAGATCCAATGCTATTGACAACTCGTGCACTCCCCCGCACCCTTCCCCCGGGCCGGCGTCCGCTGGCTCAGCATCGCATCCTCGGCGAGCACCGTCGCACGACGCCGCCCCGCCCCGGTCGGCTTCGGCTTGGGGGCCACCCCGGTCGGCTTCGGCTTGGCGGTGGTCCTTGCCCGGTTCCTCATGCTTCGCCGGAAACGCCTCTACCGATACACATCGGAACACAGAAACACTACTTGAACGTTTTTGTAGTAATTGATTTTGATATATAGTGATCTATCGGGTACAAGATCGCGCCAAAAACCGTCAAGGCGAGGCGAGCGTTGACGACTAGGAGGTTGCGACTGGTAGAGGTGGCACGACCTCCACCTGTGGGATACGAAACGACTCGTGGACGTGGGACCTCTGAGACTGCCGGAGGAACGCATCATGTCGATTCAGCGTGATCCGCTGACCGGAGCCCCCGACCGAAGCGCCTGGGACGCGGAGCTGCCAGCCACGGTCGATCGAACACGGCGAGACGGCGATCCCCTCACGGTCGCCATGATTGATCTTGACCGCTTCCAGCGCTTCAACGACGAGCACGGATACCAGGCAGGAGACCGGTTCCTCAAGAGCGTTGTCGCAGCCTGGACCGGGGTCCTTCGCCCAGGCGACATGCTGTGCAGATACGGAGGTGAGGAGTTCGCCCTCGTCCTCCCCGGAGCGACAGCAGAGCAGACGCTGGTCGTCATAGACCGAATGCGCTCAGTAACTCCCATGAACCAGACATTCTCCACGGGTCTCGCGACCTGGAACGGCGGCGAATCCCACGACCACCTGGTACGGCGGGCCGCCGCTGCCCTGGATGCCGCCAAGCGCGCGGGCAAGGATCGAACCGTGAACGCCGACGGACCCGAGGCAAAACGGTGAACCCAGACGGGTCACGCTGAGGACTGGCTGGCGTCTTCGGAGCCGCTGGTGTTGATCTCGTTTCGAACCGCCGCAAGATCCAGCAGCGACCGGTAAGCCGTCTCGATCCGCAGGGCGACATCCGTCACCGCAGCGGCCTGCCTGGCCGAGGCCTCGACGATGGCGAGTTGCGCGGCCTCAATGTCCACGACCGCCGTTTCGAGCGACGCGAGCCGGTGCAGCGTTTCCGCCGTCTGCTCCCGCATGGTGCCGAGCTGGGCCGCGATGGCCTCCGCCGCCTTGACCGCGCCCCAGACGAGTCTGCCCCGATCCTCGTCGGTCACCTGCTGTCCCTCGTCGGCACCAAGATTATCCACATCGAGCTCACGGGCCTGCTGCCGGCGCGCCGCGGCATCAATCTCGGTGTTGAGGGACAGCAGATCTGTCAACGCGGCAAGATCACCGACGAAGCCTGCGACTTCGCCGACCCCGCTGCCTCCGGCCCACAACCGCCCAACATCCTCTGCCGATTCCCGGGTGATGGACAGCACCTCACCTGCGACCCGCCGTGCCGCAGTCGCCGCCGCCCCGGTCGCGTCGGTGCTCTTGCGGAGCTCAGCGACCACATCGATCAGATCGAGAAGCCGAACAGCAACGTCAGTCGTATCCTGCGGATCCGTCCGCCGCCTCGCCGGCCTCCCCGGTCGCGCTCCATCCCTCGCCATCGGCCCGACACCTGCCTGTCCTGGTCCGCAGTCGCCAACGCCACGGCCAAGGCGGCGGGCGTGTCGCCCGGCGATCGCCGGGCGACACCCTCGCTATCGACCGCTGCCAGGGGCAATGAAGACAGTTGCCTCAGCCTCCATCCGCCAGTCCCTGCCGACCGCGCGTTCCTGCCCAACCAGCCGGATCGGCACGACGTGGCGTGCAGCCGCGCTTGAGGGGGAAATGCGCAGCTCAAGATCTCCAGGCTCGACGATCCTCTGGCCGCGAAGTCCGGTGAAGGAGGCCAGATCCGCATGGAACTCGAAGCTGACCCGTCCCGCCTGCCCCGCCCGCAGCGGCACCCGGGTGTACCCGATCAATCGGACCACGGGCCGAGTCACCTGGGCGACCGGATCGTGCAGGTAGAG
>JAFGOK010000559.1 GCA_016926535.1 Micromonosporaceae bacterium
AACAAGGGGACGCGGTCCGAGGAAACGATCATGCTGGAGGACCCCGGCGGCCAGCCGCTTTCGACCGTGCTGCGCGGCGCACCGATGATGGTCGATGAGGCGCTCGTCCTGGCCAGGGAACTGGCAGGGACGATCGCGGGGATCCACCGCCGCGGCGTGATCCACAAGGATCTCAACCCCGCCAGCATCCTGGTCTGCGGGCCGCCGCAGCCGGTACTGATTGATTTTTGTCTTTCGGGCGCTCTTGCCCAGGAATGGCCAGGTTTCACCCACCACACCAGCATTGTCGGTACCCCCGCCTATCTGGCCCCGGAGCAGACCGGCCGCACCCGGTGGCCGGTCGACCAGCGGGTGGACCTCTACGGACTCGGTGCGACCCTGTATGAGATGGTGACCGGGACGCCTCCCTTCGGGACCGGGGACCTGCTGCACCTCGTCCACGACCACCTGACCCGGGTTCCGGTCCCGGCCTGCGAGGTCAACCCGGAAGTGCCGGCGGCGCTGTCGGCCATCATCGCCCACCTGCTGGAGAAGGAACCCGACCGCCGGTACCAGAGTGCCGAGGGCCTGCTGCACGATCTGGAACGCCTGCCCCGGGACCTGGCGGACCGGGCGGTCTGCGAGTTGACCCCCGGTGAGCGGGATTTTCCATGGCGGATCGCTTCCCCCTCCCGCCTGGTGGGGCGTGGGCCCGAGACCGAGGCGCTCGTCCTGGCGTTCGCTGAGGCACAGGCAGGCGGCGTCTGCGCGGCGCTGGTCAGCGGGCAGCCGGGGGTCGGCAAGACCGCCCTGGTCGATGAGCTGCGCCCGCTGGTGACAGCCGCCAACGGCTGGTTCATCTCGTGCAAGTTCGACCAGTACCGCAACGACGCCGGCTCCGGCCTTCTCCAGCAGATGGCCAGGGCACTGGCCCGGATGCTGCTCGCCGAGCCGGAATCCGATCTGGCGACCCTGCGCGTCCGGTTGCGCTCGACCGTCGGTGACGCGAACCTCGGGCTCCTCGCCGCGGCCGTCGCGGACCTGCGGCCGGTGCTCCGCCAGCCGGACACCGCCCTGGACGGCCAGGCCAACCCGCAACTGCGGCTGTCACAGGCAGTGCTCGGGCTACTTGCTGCGATCGCCTGCCCCGAGCGGCCGGTCGTCGTCGTCGCGGACGATCTTCAGTGGGCCGGCGCGGCCTCGATCGGCTTCGCTGACAGCCTGCTGGCGGCGACAGAGCTACGGAACGTGTTGCTGGTCTGCCTTTACCGCGATTCCGAGGTGGACTCCATCCATCCGCTGACCGCCCTGCTGGTCCGGTGGCAGGCGCTGGACGGGGCTGTCCGGCGGATCCGGATCGAGAACCTGCCCCGGGCACACCTGGGCACTCTGGTCGCCGACATGCTGCGGATGCCGGCAGACCAGACGGCGTCCCTCGCTGACCCGATCGGGGCCCGCACCGGAGGCAACCCCTTCGACACCGTCGAACTGATCAACGCCCTGCGCCGGAACGGCTTGCTCGAACCCGGAACAGACGGCTGGCAGTGGGATCCGGCGGCGCTGCGCCGCTACCTCGGCCCCGGCGACGTGCTGGAGCTGCTGGCGGCTCGGATCGGCGAGTTGGGGGAGTCGACCCGCGAGCTCCTTGAGATCGTGGCCTGTCTCGGCGGCGAGGTGGAACTCGACCTGCTGCGCGCAGCCGTGGGGTCACCCGCCCCGCAGTCGTCGCGGGGTGCGCTGGACCCAGACGAGCGGATGGCACCAGCCCTGGAAACAGGGCTGCTGGTCATGGACCACAGCCGGGGGACGGCGGTCCGGTTCCGCCATGACCAGGTTCAGCAGGCCGCCTACAACGGGATGTCCCCCGAGACCCGTCGCGGCCGGCACCTGGCGCTCGGCCGCCAGCTGGCAGCTGCCCCCGGTTACTGCGTCGCCGCGGCCGGGCAGTACCTTTCGGCCTACTCGGACCTGTCCGATGGTCGCGAGCGCCGGTTCGTCGCGTACCTGTTCCGGGCAACGGCCGGCCACGCGCGGAACCTGGGGAACTACGCCTTGGTCGACCGGTATCTGTCGGCCGCGGCCTGGCTGATGGCGACCGGGGTGCCACCGCTGGTCGACAGGCAGTTCCAGGTCGAGCTGGAGATCGAGCGGCACGCCGCGCTGAGCGCCCTGGGCCAGTTCGAAGCGGTGGACGAGATCTACGAGCGCATCCAGCGTGGGCCTGGAACGACGCTGGAGCGGGCAAGAGCTTCGGCCGAGCAGGTCAGCAGCCTGCTCAACCGCGGCAGGCCCAAGGAGGCGCTGGAGTTGGGGCTGCGGACGCTCGCAGAGCTCGGCTGCCCCGCGCCGCCTGAGGCAACGCTGACCGCCGAGACCGAGCGCGGCCTGGATCAGCTCATCGCCTGGGCCGCCCTGGACCGCCAGGCAACGGACCTGGAACCGGCCGCGCCCAGCGATCCCCACGTCGCCGTCCTCGCGGTCATCATTGACCGGACGATCACCGCCGCCTACTTCTGTGTTGATCCGGTCATGTGGTGGCTCGTGACTGCGTCGGCGCGGCTGTGGGAGCGCGGCGGTCCGACGGCGACGCTGGTCAGCCCACTGGCCCACGCGGCATTCGTCACCATCGCGCTGCGCGGAGACTATGCCACTGGGTACGCCATCGTGCGCCGGATCCTCGCCGAGGCAGAGGCTCGGGGCTATGAGCCGGCCACTTCGCAGGCCCGGTTTCTCTACGCCCTGAGCGCGGCGCCCTGGTTCGAACCGCTGGAGGAGACCGTCCGACAGGCGCGTCAGGCCAAGGAGGGGCTGATTCGCGGTGGCGCCCTGCAAGCGGCCTGCTTCACCCACTTCGTTACGACCCCGCAGCTGCTGGACTGCGTTCTGACCCTCGACGATCTGCTCGTGGACGTCACGGCAGGGCTCGCCTTCGCCGAGCGCAGCGGTAACGACTTCCTTTCGCCGGTCCTGGTGGCCTACCGGCAGGCCGCGCGGACGCTGCGCGGCGAGACCGCGGCGCTGGGCAGCCCGGACGACGAGGGGTTCAGCGAGGAGACCCACTTGGCCGTGGTGGCGGCCCACCCCAACGCAGCGGCCAACTACCACCTCGCGCGGGCCGTGAGCGCCGCGATCTTCGGGGATTCCGCCGCGCTGGACCGCCAGATCGAGGCGGCCCTGCAGTTGCTGCCGTGGGTCGCCGCGACCCAGTGCATCACCACGGCCCATTTCCTCGCGGCATTCGCGGCAGCCGGCCGGGCGCGTCGTACCACAGGGAAGGATCGGGCCGCAGCCCTGTCAGCCTGCGAGGAGCCCCGGCGCTGGCTCAGCGACCGCGCCGTCGAGGCCCCGGGGAACTTCCTGCACCTGCGGTGCCTGATCGAGGCGGAGTACGCCTGGTCGTGCGGGGAGATCGATGCTGCGCTCGTCGCGTTTGAAGCAGCGCGGAGCCAGGCCGAAGCGGCCAGGAGACCGTGGCAGCTGGCACTGATCACTGAGCGGCTGGCCCTGCTGCAGCTGGAACAGGGGGCCATCGAGAGCGGTCAGGCGACCCTGCGTGAGGCCAGCGACTGCTACCAGCGGTGGGGGGCCACCGGCAAGGTCACCCAACTGGCGCGTGACCACCCCTTCCTCCGGCCGATCAGCGGGCCGTGGTCCGGAGCTGAGGAGCGGCGGGCCGTTGACGCGCGCCGGAGTACCACGGTCGATCCGGACGCCGTGGACATGCTGGCCATCCTGCGGGCATCCCAGGCGTTGAGCTCCGAGACGAACGTGACGAGCCTCCAGCGCCGGGTGAAAGAGGTGCTCAAGGTGCTGACCGGGGCGACTTCGGTCAGTATGCTGCTGCGGCGCCAAGGCGAGTGGGTGCTGTCGCAGCCCGAGGGGCCGGGGGAGAACGCCCTCCCCCTCGCCGAGGCGGCTGCCCGGGGCCTGCTGCCGCTGGCTGCCTTCAACTGCGTCGAGCGGACCGGCGAACCGTTGCTCGCCGAGGACGTGACCCGCGACGACCGCCTGCGCCACGACCGGTACGTGCGCGAGATGGGGGGCGGCTCGCTGATGATGGTCCCCATCCTGATCCGGGGCAGCCTGAATGCCGTGCTGCTGCTGGAGAACCGGCGGAGTCGAGCCGTTCTCGGCGCCAGCCGGCTCGACACCGTCTTGCTCATCGCGGGCCAGCTGTCAGTCTCACTGGACAATGCCCTGCTCTACTCCGCATTGGAGCGCAAGGTCACCGAGCGGACAGAGGCGCTCAGGGAGGCCAACGAGCGGCTGGAGCGGCTCGCCGTCACCGATTCGCTGACCGGCCTGGCCAACCGCAGGCGGCTGACCGACGCGCTTCAGGCCAAGTGGAGCTGCGCCCTGCGCAGGGGCGCGCCGATCGCCGTTGCCATGATCGATATTGACCACTTCAAGCGGTACAACGACCGCTACGGCCACCCTGCCGGGGACGACTGCCTGCGGACCGTCGCCTCGACCATCGTCAGGTCCATCCGCGACACCGATCTTGCTGCCCGGTACGGGGGCGAGGAGTTCGCCGTCGTCCTGCCGGACACGGACGAGGTCACCGCCTGCGCCATCGCGGAGCGGATCCGTCAGGCCGTCGTCGGGCTCGGTGAGCCGAACGGCCGGGCGGGGGAGGGGATCGTGACGGTGAGTGTCGGGGTCGCCAGGACGACTCCAACACCCACCGACAGCGCCGATGCCCTCATCCTGGCCGCTGATATCCAGCTTTACCAGGCCAAACGCGCGGGCCGTAACCGCGTGTGCGGGTGCGGGTCCGCTACCGGAACAGCCGCAGCGGAATAGCGTCCGCCATGGCCTGCATGCCGGCGTCGTTGGGGTGGAGGCCATCGCCGCTGTTGTACGCCGCCCGCAGGGTCAGGGGATCACCGGGTTCACCCATGACCGCGTCGAAATCGATGACCGCGTCGTAGGCCCCGCTGGTGCGGATCCACTGGTTCACGGCCTGCCGAGCGGCTTCGTTCGCCTCGCTGTCATAGCCCAGCAGGTTGCCCTTGAAGGGCAGCAGGGTGCCGCCGTACACCGTGAGCCCAGCGGCGTGGGCGCGAGTGATGATCTGGCGGTGCGCCCCGATGATGTCCTGGACCGAGACGGCCTCCGACTGGGGCGCCAGGCTCCCCGGCTGGCCGAGGTCGTTGATGCCCAGCAGGACGATGACGTAACGGGCGGCCGGCTGGCTGAGCACATCCCGGTCAAAGCGGCCCAGGGCACTCTGGCCGAAGTACCCCGCGATGGCCTCGGCAGGGTGCCCAGCCGGCGCCGTTGGTTCGTCATGGAGCAGCCGGTTGCCGGTGATGCCGAGATTGGCGACCCCTCTGGACCTCAGCTTCCCGCAGCCCGACAGCCGCTGCGCGAGCAGGTCTGACCACCGGTGGTTGGCGTTGACCGTTGTCGCGTAGCCGTCGGTGATGGAGTCCCCGAAGGCAATGATCGACGCCGCGCCAGCGGCGCGGGTACGGACGCTGACCCCGGACAGCAGGGACCACTGGCCGATCGTCGCGGTCGGGGTCACCGAGGGCGCCGCTGTCACATTACCGGCGGCGAGGACGTTGTCCTGCAGGGCGAACGCGTGCACCGTCGTGATCGGCGTACTGCTCGGCAGGTGGACGCTGACGACGAGATCGGCGCTGGCGGGCAGGGGCAGGGCGACGGCATCACTGATCATGGCAGCCCCCGCCGGGATGATCACGGTTGGCTGGCCGTTGAAGGCCACCGGCGTGTCTGTCGCCGGATCGATGTCGGTCGTCGCTGCTCCGGTGGCCCGCACCGCAAGGCGCGCCTCTCCGATCACCAGCGGCTGATCGCCGAACTCGTTCGTCAGCCGGATCTGCACCTGGTCGCCGGGAGCGCTGGTGTGCACGACCTGCCGGATCGTCGCGTCGTCCACGGTCGTCACGCCCGCCGCCGGGACACTGGTCGGAGCCGATGCCCACGTCGATACCCAGACGCGGGGGACGGAAGGACCCCCGGCAGCGGCCGAGGGGATGACCGCGACCAGGGCCAGCCCGGAGAGGGCGGCGAGAAGTGAGCGTCGCGTTCGGCTGGCGGGGCGGTGGTGGCTGAGCGGCGGTTCGACGTGCATGTGATCTCCT
>JAFGOK010000560.1 GCA_016926535.1 Micromonosporaceae bacterium
GCTCGGCGGCCGCCGTCTCAGGTCGGCGGCCGCCTCAGCGCGGCGACGGCGGCCACCTCAGTCTCAGTTGCCGAACATGCCCATCGCTTTGATGATGCCGGGACCAAGCACGACGACGAACAGCGCCGGGAAGATACACAGGATCATCGGAAAGAGAATCTTCACAGGTACCTTCTGAGCCAGCTCCTCTGCCCGCTGCTGCCTGCGCAGGCGCGTCTCCGCCGACTGCTGGCGCAGCACGCCGCCAAGTGGGATCCCCAGCGTTGTCGCCTGGATGACCACGGAGGAGAAGGCTCTGAGCTCAGCGACGGTCGTCCGAGCGGTCAGGTCTCGCAGGGCGTTCACCCTGGAGGCCCCGAGCTGCATCTCGTGCAGCAGCCGGGCGAACTCCCTGGGCACCGGCCCGCGACCGCTTCGCACAATGTGGGCGAGCGCTGCCTCGAAGCCCAGCCCGGCCTCGACGGTGACGACCAGGGTATCGATGATGTCTGGCAGGGTCCTGCGGATATGCTGCTGGCGCTCCTGAGCCAGGTGGGTCACCAGCAGATTCGGTCCGAAGAACCCAGCGGCCCCACCACCGATGGTCCACAGCAGGACGCCGACCGGGCCGCTGCTCAGCAGCCCGAGCGTCAGGCCGGCCAGCAGCCCAATGACCCCAAACACACCCTTGTACTCCATGACGGCGTCGGCGGTCAGTGACGCCGGGTTGCCGGCCTGGTCCAATCGCTGGCCGAGCCGCGCGAACCCAGCCGCTGGGGTCAGCGCCCGCGCGAGCGCGGTCAGCCGCCTGACCACCGGCACGCGCAGGCCGGCCGATGCTGCCGGGCTTCCGCCGCTTGCCTGCTGCCCAGCGCCCGGGGGCGGGGCGATCCGGTACCCCTGGCCGACGGTCCGCACCGTTTGCGCGACACCGGCCCGGTCCTGGTTTCCGGTCACCAGGAGCAGTGCGGTCGCGAATATGCCCGCGAACAGCGCCGCCAAGCCAGCGACAGCCAGCATTTCGCCCATACCGCCTATACCTCCACTTTGGCGCAGCGGGACATCCAGAACGCGCCGATCAGCACTAGAACGACGGCCCCACCTAACATGATCAGCCCGATGCCCGTGGTCCACAGCGGACGTAAGTATTCTCGTCGGACCAGCGACATCCACAGCCCGACCCCTACCGGCAAGGCAACGAGGATGTAGCCGGACAGCCGCCCCTCGGCGGACAGCGCCCGAACGTGCCGGCGCAGCCGGCCCCGGTCACGGATGGTCTTGACTGTCGTCTCCAGGATCTCCGCGAGGTTTCCACCGCTGTCCCGCTGGATCCGGATCGCCATCACCGCCCAGGCCAGATCCTCATTGCCGGTGCGCTGGGCGACCCGGTCCAGCGCGTCACTGATCTCGACCCCCAGCCTGGTCTCCGCGACCGCCCGGCAGAACTCCGCCGCCAGCGGTCCGGTTGTCGAGTCCCGGGTGACGGAGTCCACCGCCTGCGGCAGTGAGAACCCCGACCGCAGCGAGCCGACCACCAGCTGCAACGCATCCGGCAACTGCTCTGCGAACTCCTTGCTCCGGCGAGCGTGCCGCAGCCGCCGGTATCCCCCTGCCAGAGCCCAGCCAGCCAGCCCGAGCAGCAGCGCCCCGATCAGTCCAGGCGAGAACAGGAACCAGCCGAGGGCGGCCCCGGTCAGGGTTGCGGAGGCGCGCAGCACCACCCACTCCGCCGGCCGGATCGCCATCCCGGCCTGGTCCAGCCTGGCCGCGATCGTTGCCTCCAGCCCGCGTGCCGTGAGCAATCGACCAGCCAGGTCGACCAGGGCCCGAGCCACGGGGCTCTCGGACCCGCCAGCGTGTCCAGCCTGCCCAGCGTGTCCAGCTTGCCCGGCCTGCCCAGCTTGCCCGGCCTGCCCAGCTTGCCCGGCCTGCCCCGGCCGGAACAGGTTGATCTGAGCCAGCCGGTTCCGCTGCCCTCCCCGGCGCAGGTGACCGGTCGCCAGCATCGCCAGGGCAAGGATCGCGGCGAAGACTAGCATGATCACGATCGCCGGATGGTTGAACACCGTCGGCGGCTCGGGCGCGAGGGCAGGGAACTGGCCGCTGCCTCTCCCGCCTGCTGGTTCGTTCGCTGGGAAGGCGATCTCGACCGTCGCGGTGCTGGCCTTGCCAGCCGCCTCGACCCGGACGGTCAGCGGACCCGACCGGCCGCCCAGGTCCGGGGTGACCGGGATGGTGATCGCCAGGTGTAGATCGAAGACGGCCGCTGCCTTGCGGAACGCGGCAGCCATGGCCCCCGGGTTGGCCACCTGGTGGGTCGTACCCCCGGTCACGGCGCCGATCTCACGCATCCTGGCCAATCCCTCCGGCTGGGCGTGAAAGGCGACGAGATCCACCTGAACCTTGGCCGCGATGAGCTCCCGGGTGGCCGCCGGGGCCTCCTTGACCGAGCGGGTGTCCCGACCGTCAGACAGCACGACCAGCCTGCGCTCGGCGTAGGCCGCGACGAGCCGAGCAGCCTGGCGCAGCGCGGCGTTGAGCGCGGTATTGCCCTGGGCAGTCATCCGGGTCAGGGCTGTCGTGACAGCTGCCCGGTCCGGAGTCGGCATCACCGCGACCACCGGGGTATCGGAGACCGTCACCACCCCGACCTCGACATCCGCAGGAAGGGCCGCGACATACTGGGTTGCGGCGTCCCGAGCCGCCGCAAGCGGCGCTCCAACCATCGATCCACTAGTATCGATGACCAGTACGACGCCCCGCCGGCTGGTGTGAGCCTGCCCAGCCCGCACCACCTCCGCGCGGCAGGGCACCCTCGTTCCCCCGAAGCGAACCTCGACCGGCGGAAGGGACGCGGCGGAGGCCCCCCGCATCGCTGCGGTCAACTCCACGGCGGCGGTCTCGATCTTCGCGACCTCGACGGTCAGATCCCCCTGCGCGGCAGCAGGTGACGCGTAGCCAAGCCCTGCGGCGCAGGCCGCCCCCACCGCTGCCACCGCGGCGAGCGCTGCGAGCGCTCGCGCCGCTGCGAGCGCTTGTGCCGTCACAAGGGTTCGCGCCGCCACAAGGGTTCGCGCTGAGCGGATCGTGCGGGCCGACCCCGTCACCATGGCGCCTGCCCGAACAGCTCAGCATCCAGCTGGATTCCCCGGTCGGCCAGGGTGTCCAGCAGGCGTGGCCGCAGCCCGGTCCACCGCAGGGTCCCCAGGTGCCTGCCGCTGGCGTCGCACCCGGCTGCCAGGTCGAACCGGAACAGATCCTGCATGCTGACTACCTCGCCCTCCATGCCGACGATCTCGCTGACGTGGGTGATCCGCCGCGTACCGTCCCGCAGCCTGGCCTGATGAATAACAAGATCGATCGCTGCGGCGATTTGCTCCCTGATCGCGCGAACCGGAAGGTCCATCCTGGCCATCAGGGCCATGGTCTCCAAGCGGGCCAGCGAGTCCCGCGGGCCGTTGGCGTGCACAGTGGTCAGCGAACCGTCGTGGCCGGTGTTCATCGCCTGGAGCAGGTCGAGGGCTGCCCCGTCCCGGACCTCCCCGATGATGATCCTGTCGGGCCGCATCCGAAGCGCGTTGCGGACCAGATCCCGGATGGTGATCTCGCCTCTGCCCTCGATGTTGGGCGGGCGGGACTCCATCCGCAACACGTGGCGCTGGCGCAGTTGCAGCTCTGCGGCGTCCTCGATGGTGATCAGGCGCTCGTCGTCTGGAACGAAGCTGGAGACAACGTTGAGCGTCGTCGTCTTCCCGGACCCAGTCCCCCCGCTGATCAGCACGTCGAGCCTGCTCCGAACGCAGGCGTTGAGCAGTGCGGCCACCTGAGGCGTCATCGTGCCGAACTTGATAAGATCATCCACAGTAAACGGGTCACGGGAGAACTTCCGAATGGTCAGCAGCGAGCCGTCCAGCGCCACCGGTGGGAGCACCGCGTTGACCCGGCTGCCATCCGGCAGCCGGGCGTCCACCATCGGGCTGGACTCGTCCACCCGCCGCCCGACCCGGGAGACGATCCGGTCGATGACTTGCCGCAGGTGGGTCTCATCGTTGAAGGTGGCGTCGACCTGGTGGATCCGGCCGGCGCGCTCCACGAAGATCACATCCGGCCCGTTCACCATGACCTCGCTGACCTCCGGGTCGCGCAGCAGCGGTTCGATCGGGCCGTGTCCCAGGATCTCATCGGTCAACTCCGTGGTCAGCCGGAGCGACTCCAGGGTGCCGGCAGCGACGCCCTGCCTGCTCAGGACATCGCTGATCGTCTCGCGAACCCGCCGTTCCAGCTCTGAGTCAACGGCTCCGGATTCGTAGAGCCTCGGCCCGAGCGTGTCCAGAAGCTCTCGATGGACCTGCTCGCGGATCGCGGCCAGCCGGTGGCTGTCCGGAGAGACCGCCGGTATCGGGACTCCCAAGGCTCGCGGGTCTCCCAAGGCTCGCGGGTCTCCCAAGGCTCCCGGGGCTCCCGGGGTTTTCTGCCCGCCGCGGGCAACGGCCGGCAGTTCGGTGGTCTGGCCCATCGTCTGGGCAAGACGGTCAGTCAAACTCATCCGTGTACCCCCTACCGTGTCCTGGCCGGGTACAGCCGACCCGCAGGCTCCGGCCCACCGCTGGTCGCTGCTGCCAGTGGGACGATCCGGCTGGCGACCATGGCCCGGATCGCCTTGCTGACCGGATGATTTGGCTTGTCGACAACGATCGGCATCCCACGGTTGATGGAGATCGGCACATCCCTGCTGGACGGCACCAGCGTGTCTGGCGACAGTTGCAGCACCCGCTCGATGTCGGCCGGGGTGAGCCCGACCCTGGCATCGGAGCGGTTGAGAACGATGGCCCGCCGGGAGACCGGCAACTTCAGCAGGTCAAGCATGTCCAACGCGATCCGCAGGTTCTTCAGGGCCGGCACGTCCGGCGTTGCCACGAGTACCTGGAGATGAGCCAGATCCAGCGCGGTCAGGACATGATCGGTGAACTGCGCCGGGGTGTCGACCACGACGAAATCCACCTGGGTGGCCACGACCTTGAGGACCGCCCCGACCACGTCTCTGCGAAGGCGTTCGGCCTCTGCCGGGCCGACTGGGGCCAGGAGCACCTCCAGGCCTGGCCGGTAGGGCGTGAGCATGGAACGCACGACCTCGACGCTGACGGCCTCCGGATTATCCGGAACGCCGGCAAGGCTGCGCTGCGGCGCCAGCTGGAGCATGATTCCAATGTCCCCGAAGGCCAGGTCCAGATCGATCAGGCACACTCGCCGGTGGCCACCGGAAGCCAGGGTCACGGCGATATTCGTCGCAAGGGTGCTCTTCCCGCAGCCCCCCTTGGCCGCGAACACCGTAATGATCTTCGCCTCCCTGGACGATTGTGCTGCTCCAGCGCCGGTCAGTTGCTGGGAGACCTGCCTGGAGTGGGCGCAGGCCGCCAGGACAGCCATCGAGTCGCCAGCCGGGACGACATCACGTATCCCTGCCCGCAGGGCCGACCCAAGGGTTGCGACGTCAATGTCATCTCGCAGCAGGATGAGGCCGAGGGACGGGCGGATAGTCCGCTGCTTCGCAGCGAAGTGCAGCGCATCGCTGGCCGCTGTGCCCGGACCGAAGAGGACCAGGAGCTCTGCCGGGTCCGCTGCCAGCGCCCGCTGGAGCTGCTCAAGGCTGCTGACAGCACGCAGATTCGCGCCGAGCGTCGAACCCAGTTGCTGTGCCCGTTGCTCGACGGGCTCGAACAAAATGGTCACGCCCGCTCCCCTACTGGAACAACGTGCGGTTGTCGACGCCCTGATCGGCCTTCACACCGGAGGACTCGCTGACCAGCGCGATGTTGAGCTCCCCGCCAATGGCAACGGCGTGCGCGAGCCGTTCCGCTTGTTTCTGGACCAGAGCGAGAGTGATCATGACGGTGTCATCCGACGTGGCCGATTTTGCCTGCGCCGCCTGCGCCCCCTGCTGCCCGACGGCGATGACCTCGACCTCGTTGAGCAGCAGCCGGGTCACGTTGTTGGTGACGTGCTGCTTCTCCAGCCCCGCGCCGGCAACGGAGTTGCGGTGCGTTTCGTCCAGCGGGGTATAGGTGTAGAAGACCGCGACCTTGGACCCGACGGTGACGGTTCCCGGGCCAAAGGTCGAGGCCTTGACCCTGGCTGCGACGGCGACCATCCCATCTGGGATGGACAGACCCCCGGCGCCGCTCGCCCCCTTGCCCAGCATGGCCCGCAGCAGGAGCTGCCCCCGCTGCACCTCCGCTGTCACCGCCAAGTCTTCGAGGTCACCGCCGATGGTCTCCAGCGCATCCTCCGGCAGGGTCTCCCGGGGCATGGTCACCGCCCGCAGGTATCCGCCGGATTTCAGCACCCTTCCTGTGGTACCAGCGGGAATCCGCTTGTCTGCGACGACGACTGTGCGGGCCTGCTTGCCAGCGATGGCCCGAGCATCGGCAGATCGTACATACATGAATACGGCACCGGTGCCGACCAGCGCCAGGGCAATGGAAGAGAGCACGGCGACGATGCGTCGGTTCACCTTGAGCTAGCTCCTTCATGGACAGCCGCGGGGAGCGCCGCGCGGTCGGGGTGGCGGGAATGGAGTTGGCGGGTGACGATCTGATCAACCGATCAACGAGACGATGGTCGACCCGAGATCTGGCCCGCCGATCGCTCCGGTCGTCGGGATCAGCGCCTCGGTGAAGTACCCGTAGAGGCAGAAGTCATTGCCCTTGCACTCGGTCGTCGTCGGCTCAGCTGGACCGACCGAGGGGTTGACATTCGGCAAATTCCACCCGGTAAGGATGAAAGCAGCGAATCCATAGATGGTGTACCTTGTCGAGGCCCCGCTTCCCGTGACGCGCTCGTAGACCGGCATCAGGACTGGCTGCCCCGCCTCGTAGAGCTCTTCCAGCCTGCCCGCCTCGTGCCCGTGCCCGGCGCAGCCCTTCGGCACATCTGCCCCCGGATCCCCGAGGTAGGTCCCGTCCGCTGCGACCGGAGTCATGCACTCGTCGGTGGGATCGGCCAGCCAGCCGAACCCGCCGGGAGTATCCCCCCCGGCAGGGGTGCTGTAGCACTTGCCAGCCTTCGCGTTGGTGTGCAGGTAGATCGTCCGCTCTGCGGGTGGCTCTGGAAACGAGGTGCCGCCCTGGGTGTACCCGCTCCACTCGCAGTAGGAGATGGTCGCGGAGAGACCAGCCGATGCGGGAGGCCCCCACCCTGCCCTGGCACACGCCGCCATGGTCGACCCGTGGTACCCGTCCACCACGGCCCCGGCAAAGGCCGGGGGCAGGACGGTCGAGCCGCTGGGTAGTGCCGTGTGCAGCCGCACCTCGACGTAGTCGATGTCGACGGGAGCTGGATTGACACAATCGGTCAGCACCTGCGACGGCGGTGGTGGACACTCTGGCAGGGAGCCACCCCTGCCACAGACGACCGTCACGCCAGCAGCGCCATCGTTGGCGTTGTCGTCGGCATAGGCTTCGGCCAGCGCCAGCCCGGCAGTACTGGTGCACTGTGAGAGGTCCGCCGCGCACTCCTGCGCGATCTTGACAGCTGCGGCATCCGCCCCGGTCTGCAACTGCTCGCGCTCCGCATGCATCGCGCCGATGTCCACGACGAGGGCGCCCAGACCGAGCAGCACCCCAGAGGCGACAACGACCGCGACAACGACCGCGACCGCCCCGCGGTCGCGGCTGCGGTCCTGGTCTGCCCGCCAGCGGGCATGGTTACGATCTGCCCGCCAGCGGGCTACTGCATACACGGCATGACTCCCTTGCCGGTCACCTGAATGGACTCGGCCAGGCCGCCGCCGAACATCCCGGCGATCGCGCCGACCGGAGTGATGAACTCGAACTGGTTGGTAACGGTCACCGTCGCGTCCACGGCGGGATTCGCCGGGGTCGGGCAGCTCTGCTCGACGTTGATCGAGACCGCGCCGTGCAGGGCGTCGGTCAATACCCCGGCCCGGGTCGCAGCCTCGGCGCCCAGCGCCTCGGCCCGTGCCCCCTCCCTCGCCGCCTCGGTCACCGTGATCTGGGCGTTGAGGAGTCGCCCAAAATCGATGACGCCGAAGATGATGAGGAACAGCAGGGGCAAGACCAGCGCCGCCTCCACCGCGACAGCGCCCCGGTCCTGCCGTGACCAACCGCCGTGACGACGCAGCCCAGTGTCCCGGCTGGCCTGTCCGGCCAGCCGGGAACCCCATCCGAGCAAGTAGATCCTCAAAATCACGGAGCGGTGGTGTCGATCTTGCCAGCCACGTTGTTGAACATGGTTTCGAGGTTGTCCCCGACGAGTGCGACAGCAGCAATAATCGCGACCGCGATCAGGGAGACGATCAGGCCGTACTCGACGGCGGTGGCGCCACGGTCCCGGCTTTGACGCATGGCCATGACCCGGTACATAAGGTGTTTCATGAC
>JAFGOK010000561.1 GCA_016926535.1 Micromonosporaceae bacterium
CCACTGGTGGACGCGCACCGCGAGCATGTTGCGGCCAGGACGGAGCTGGTCGGTGACGTCGAGTGTAGATCGGCGCGCCAGGGCCGTGCGACTGCCAGTGGGCGGGGACGGGCAGCCGGTCCCAGGCAGAGTCGTCGAGGTCGACCGTGGCGACCTCGACGGGGGCCGCCGCGATGGTGGGCGAGGGCCGGAAGCGCCACTCGCCGTTGAGGCTCAGCGCGGGGGCGTCGGAAGTGGCGTGCGTGCGGGGCGACCGCCGACCGTACCCCGGGGCATAGTCCTCATGGCGCTGGGGCATGGTGGGCTTCCTGGACCGGCACGGCGCCGCCGACGGCGATGACGCAGCGCGTGGTGGACAGGAATTATCGATGAAAAGAAGCGCGATGATCGACATTATCGATGTGTGGGCCGTGCTGGAGCCGGCGCAGGATGAGTGCCACCTGCAGGCGCAGCCGCCCGCTGGGATCGCGGACGGTCCAGCCCAGCTGGCGCTGAACCAGGGCGAGCCGGTCGTGCAGCGTCGAATGGTGGATCCGGAGGGCGGTGGCCGCTGCCCGCAGGCTGCTGGTCTCTGCCACGGCCGACAGGGTGAGCAGGGCCCAGGGTGCGGTTGCCGCAGCGCTGGTCAGCGCCCGGACATCTGGCACTGGTTCGGTCGTAGGACCCGCCATCGTCGCCAGCAGGACCAGGCCACCGAGTTCCTCGTACACGACGTGTCGTGGACCGGGGTCCATGGCCGTTCCCTCGGCTGTGAACCGCAGGGCGGCCTTCGCGTTTGCCCAGGAAGAGGGCAGGTCGAGGATTGGCACGGCCGGTCCGATTCCCGCCCTGCTGGCACTGTATGGCGCGGGACGCCGCGGCGGCAGCGGTTCGACGTGGGGCAGTGCTTCGACGTGGGGCAGTGGTTCGACGTGCGGTGGGGTGCCGAGTACCGCGACGACCCGGGCGAGCCCGGTTGGTGCCAAACCCAGCTGGCGGGCCGCGCGGGCCCGATCGGGCGCTGGGACCGTCGGATCGACAATGAGGTCGACGCAGGCGGGGTCGATGGATGGCCGGGTGGGGGCGAAGCCGTCTCTGATCCGGTGCAGCACAGCTGCCGCTGTGGCGGCGGCCCGCTCGAGTACCATCGCGTCGACCGGCCCGACCGGTCCGGGGCGTTCCAGCCAGATCCGGGCCGTTGCCGCGCCGGGCAGGGGCGCGAACGGCCACGTGGGATCGGCGGCCGTGGTGGAGGGCCGGGCTCTTCCGTCTGGCTCGACCCGTACCACCAGGCGCCGCTCCTCGTCGACCAGCCGCGCAGGGTGGCCCGCGAGGGCAGCGGCCTCCCGCACGATCGTTGGCAGA
Source organism: Micromonosporaceae bacterium (assembly GCA_016926535.1). GTDB lineage: Bacteria > Actinomycetota > Actinomycetes > Mycobacteriales > Micromonosporaceae > JABDRL01. The sequence continues at coordinate 1,345 of JAFGOK010000561.1, forward strand.
CCGGCACGCGTGCTGCTCAGCCGGTCGAAGTGCGCGATGACCCGCAGGGCGGCGCTGGCGTCGGGGTCGAGGGCTGCGAGTCGGAGCGCGAGGTCCTTCACCAGGCCATCGTGGTCCCTTTCGGGCATCAGGGAAACCCAACGCCCGGGATCACCGTGGACCATGAATGCCTGCGGCGCATGGACAGTCTACAGTGGCAGGACGCTTCGCCGGGCGTCAAGCTCGGAGCAGGCGGTGTAGCCAGCCACGCCTGGCAGACCTGGCATCCCGCGACAGCGCGGCTTGGGGCAGCGCATGGTCGAAGCCGTGGAAACCACCGGCCCAGCAATGCAGTTCCGCCGCCCCGCCGGCCTGCCAGATGCGGGTGGCGTAGCTGATGGCCTCATCTCGGAAGATCTCGACGGAGCCGACGTCGATGAAGGCCGGTGGCAGTCCTGACAGGTCGCTGGCTCGGGCCGGGGCGGCGTAGGGGGAGACGCCCACCCCGCCGCTGGCATCGCCGAGCAGCGCACCCCAGGCGGTGGCGTTGGTGGTTCTGTCCCAGAGAGCGACCTCGTCGAGCTGGATGGCGGACGGGGTGCCGTTGCGGTCGTCGAGCATCGGGGAGAGCAGCATCTGGCCTCGGCAGGCCGGGCCGTCCCGGTCCCGGGCGAGCAGGGTGAGTCCCGCTGCGAGCCCGGCACCTCCACTGCTGCCCTCCACGATGATGCTGGCTGGGTCGATGCCGAGCTCATCGGCCTGTTCGACGATCCACAGCAGGCCGGCGTAGCAGTCCTCGACCGGTCCTGGATGGGGTGCCTCCGGGGCAAGCCGGTAGTCGACCGCGATGACGGTGAGGGTCAGCTCGGCGGCCAGATCGAGGAACGCCCCGAGGTCGAAGCGAGCCTCTCCGGCGAACAACCCCCCGCCGTGCACATGGTAGAGCGCCGCGGTCGGGGCCTTCGCAGCCGTCGGGCGGCAGACGAGCAGCGGGACGCTGGGGGCACCGGCCCGCTCGCGCGTCCACCGGGTCTCGACTGTGAACGCTCCGCCCCGCGCCAGTTCCTCGTCAGTCGGAAGCGGCAGGGCCGCTGGCCGCCGCAGCAACGGGATCATGGCAGGGGTGACCGAGGGCCAGGCCGCCCGGAAGGCATGGGCGAACTCCGCCAGTTCGGGATCGTATGGCGGGACTGGCCGCGAGGCTGGACTGTCCTGGCCGCCGGGCGTTCCCGGGGCGGGCGTCGGTGGCACGGGTCTCCTTTCCGCCTGCGGTCGTGCCGATCTGCGGTTGCGGCAATCTGCCGTCGCGGTCAGTGATTTAGCAATTGTCGAGTATCGATGGTATCTGACTGTGGTCAACGAGTCCGCCAGGAGGCGGGTCATGCCCGCCAGTTGGCGGGCTGCCGTACCAATGCGGATTCGACATACTTGGTGTAATGCAAAATCGATAAGAGTCGATATTTGCATGGTTATTCGGCGACCTCGGATCGAAGGAGAACCCATGACCAGACCAGGGCGACTGCTCGCGAGTGCGATGTTCTGCGTCGCGATGGCAGCGGGTGCTGCCTTCATACAGGCAGGCCCGGCATACGCAGAGTCGAACGGCGGGGTCACCATCATGCCGCTGGGGGACTCGATCACCGACGGCCTGACCGTCCCGGGCGGGTACCGCATCGAGCTGTGGAAGAAGCTGGTGGCCGGCAACTACACCGTCGATTTCGTTGGCTCGCAGTACAACGGCCCGGCCAGCCTCGGCGACCACGACCACGAAGGCCATTCCGGCTGGACCATCAGCCAGATCGACGCCCAGATCACCAACTGGCTGAAGACCTACCAGCCCAGGACGATCCTGCTGCACATCGGCACCAACGACATGTGGGGGGGCGCTGCGAGCGCGTCGGCCCGCCTTGGCACGCTCATTGACCACATCACCACCCAGTCGCCGGACACCGAGGTGTTCGTCGCGACGATCATCCCGTTCCCGATGGCTGCCCAGGCGGTGCAGACCTTCAACGCGCAGATCCCGAACATCGTCAAGACCAGGGCTGACGCTGGCAAGCACGTCCACCTGGTCGATATGTTCTCGAAACTGACCAGCGCCGATCTGGCCGACGGCGTGCACCCGAACGCCGGAGGCTACGCCAAGATGGCCGCTGCCTGGTATGACGCCCTGCGGAGCGTCCCCGGGAGCCTTACCAAGGTCGGCTCGCTTTCCTCCACAGAGGTTCCAGCGGGGCAGGAGCGCTGATCTCCTGGTCGGATAGAGTCGACGGTGTGACCTGCCGAACGCGGCCGACGCGGTATCCCAGCACAGCGGGCCGGCCGAGACGCTCGGTGGCCTGACGGATGAGCCAGGAACGGGGGACTGGCCCCACCAGGGGCGGCGGGCATGCCACCCATCCGGGACAGACAGTGGTCGGTGGGTTTGCGGCGGCCATCGCCCTCGGGGCAGGGCTGCTGTCCCTGCCGATGGCGACGGAATCCGGTACCAGGGCGGACCTGGTCGACGCGCTGTTCACCGCGACGTCCGCGGTGTGTGTGACCGGCCTGGTCACCGTGAATACCGGCACCTACTGGTCGGCCTTTGGCGAGGCGGTGATCCTGATGCTGATCCAGGCCGGAGGACTGGGCATCATGACCCTGGCCACTGTGGTCACCGTGCTCGTGGCCGGGCGGCTCGGGTTGCGGGGGCGCCAGGTCGTCCAGACGGAGACCAAGACCCTGACGGCGAGGGACCTCCGCCGGGTGATCCGCAGTATCGTGCTGTTCAGCCTGGCCGCCGAGGCGGTGGCGGCCGTTGTCCTGGCCATCCGGCTGGCCGTTGGCTACGGGGAGCCAGCCGGGCGAGCGGCCTACCTCGGGGTCTTCCACGCGGTATCGGCGTTCAACAACGCCGGGTTCGGGCTGCATTCGGACAGCCTCATGGGGTACGTCAGTGATCCGTGGGTCAGCCTGACCGTTGCGACGGCGGTCATTCTGGGCGGCCTGGGGTTCCCGGTGGTGTTCGAGCTGGCGAGATCCTGGCGCCGGCCAGGCCGCTGGTCGGTGACCACTCGGATCACCCTGTGGCTGACGCTGGCCCTGCTGGCCATCGGGACTGTGATATTTACCATCGTCGAACGATCCAATCCCGAGACCCTCGGTCCCCTGGACGGGCCGGGCAAGCTGCTCGCCGGATTCTTCCACTCCGCGATGACCAGGACCGCAGGTTTCAACAGCATCGATATCGGCGCGATGCGGCCAGAGAGTCTGCTGGCCAGTGATGTCCTGATGTTTATCGGCGGGGGGAGCGCCGGCACGGCGGGCGGCATCAAAGTCACCACACTCGGCCTGCTCGGGATGGTCGTGTGGTCGGAGATGCTCGGGGAGCGGCAGGTCAGAGTGGGGTGGCGCAGCGTCCCGGAAGGCAACCAGCGTCAGGCCCTCGCCATTGCGGTGCTGAGCGTCGTGACGGTCGCTGTCGCGACCTTCGTTCTGCTGGGCCTGACCGTCCACAGCCTGGACCGGGTCCTGTTCGAAGCGATCTCGGCCTTCGCCACGGTCGGGCTTTCGACCGGGATCACCCCGGACCTGCCGCAGGCGGCACACCTGCTGCTGGCCGGGGTGATGTTCCTTGGGCGGGTCGGGCCGCTGACCCTCGCCTCAGCGCTGGCGCTGCGCGACCGCACCAGGCGGTTCGAGCTTCCCGGCGAGCGAATGATCGTTGGCTGACCGGCCGTCCCCCTGGCGCGATCACGACCTAGCTAACCGCGACGACGAGCTCCACCTCGACTGGGGCGTCGAGGGGAAGGGCGCAGACTCCGACAGCCGACCGCGCATGCCTGCCCGCGTCGCCGAACACCGAGACGAGGAGATCACTCGCCCCGTTGACGACCGAGGGTTGGCCGGTGAAGTCCGGAACGCTGGCGACGAATCCGACCACCTTGACGATCCGGGTGATGTGATCGAGGTCGTTGATGACCGATTGAATGGCGGCGAGGGCGTTGAGCGCACAGATGCGGGCAAGATCATATCCTTGTTCTGGGGTGACCCGGCCATCCCCGTGACCGACCTTGCCTGCGACTGGGAGCGCCCCGTCAACCAGGGGCAGCTGACCCGCCGTCCAGACCAGGTTGCCCTCGCGGAGGGCCGTGACATACGCCCCGACCGGGACGGCCGCTGATGGCAGGGTGAGCCCCAGATTCGCGAGACGCTGCTGCACGATCGGCATGTATCCCTCGATTCTTCGATGATCCACTGATTCAGCTCAGCGTACAGGGCGAGCGCCAGGCGATGATCGGGTGAGGATCCGGCCGTCTGGGCCCCGAGACTGTCGTCGGGGCGCCGCTGGCCGGGAGGGCCTATTTGCCGTTGGCGGAGAAGTGCATGTAGTCCTTCAACGACCGGTAGTTTCCGCCCCACTGCCAGCCGATCGAGGCGAAGGCTCGCACCACTGGCCCGGCCGGAGCGACCATGCCGGCCCGCGGAGTGGCCCGGTCGAGGTAGGCGGTGGCCAGTTCCGGCAGCACCGTGTCGCCCTTGCGATAGGGATTGTGGAACGGGTTGATGTCAACGGCCAGCCCGTAGGCGTGCTGGGACCAGGAGGTCTGTCCTCGGGTCCCCCGGCAGGCGAAGCTGGTGGTGGTGTTGGTGTCTCCGGTCGGGGGCGCGTTCAGCTCCGCCGTGCTGACCACCCGCATCCGCTCGATGGGGAAGCCTTCGGCGAACAGTTGCTCGAACACAGCGACGAGGTCGTCGGCGACGCGTTCGTTGACGAGCAACTCGCCGGTGTGTGCCAGCCCGTCGAATCCGCGAAAGCTTACCGTCAGATAGCGCAGTTGCGCCTGGGACACCGGGCAGCGGTCGGTCCAGGTGGACCGGGCCAGGACACCGGCTGGCACCTTCTCGACTGTCGCGTGGAAGCGGCCATCGGCCGGGGGCGGCAGGTCGTCGACGGTGATGATGGACCGCTCGCGCAGCTCGGGTGGAGTCTTCTGTGCTTGGGCAAAGCCGTCCGACCCCGTTGGCAGCGGGCGTGTCCCCAGCCATTCGGGCGCTGCGGTGGCCGCTCCGATCCGGGTCACCGCAGGACTTGGCGCGGTCACGGAACCACTCGGCCCGCTGCGTGGCCCGCTTGCCTGACCGTCGGAGTCGCCGCTGGAACAGGCCACGATGGCCGAGCAGGTGATTACGGCAGCAAGGAGTGAGACGGTGGCCCGACCGGCCTTCTGGATCGCCGTCGGCGTCCCCGGTGTCC
>JAFGOK010000092.1 GCA_016926535.1 Micromonosporaceae bacterium
AACATGACGACATTGAGATGATCAGCCGCCTCGATCGCCAGCTGGTCAACGGGCCCTGCGGTCGTCAGGTCGAGTTCGTCAATGGACAACCACGGGTCCATCCCACTGCCAAGTGGCAAGATTGAGGTGCCGCCAGCCTCGACGAAGAGGGTCTCATGAAGATCGCTCAGCGCCGCGACGACCTGCTGACGGGCAGCCGTCCAGTCAATACCGTACTCCGCCCCCACTTCGCACAATGCGTCACACAGTACATTTAGCGCGAACGACGAAGTTCCTGGCATCCGGCACACAGAATCACTGAGCGGGTACCGAGCCGCACACGTCCTGGGATCGAGAATCGCTGATCGGACCCTGGCGAGTACCGCGCCCTGAGCCAGTCCACCGAACATCCTCGCGACCCGCTCCACTGCCCGGTCGAGCCGGCATGCGGCAAGATGTGCGGGATCCCTCGCATACCACTCAACGTGAGCCTCGCCGTCCGGCAGCAACCGTCCGGCAGCGGCCATGACCTGCTCATCGAGGCCACACGTCAGCGAAGAGGAGCCGCGGATGAGGATCAAATCCGCACCATAGGCATCACCCCATGCAACATCACCATCACGGTTAAGCTCCACGAGTAGGTGATCGATGCCAAGACGATCAAATATCTCGGCGATCGCACGAATCAGTGGACGAGCGCGTTCAGCGCTTCCGAATCGGGTGATCCTCACGGTGAAGTCAAAAACCGCCATGTCTGAAGGAAACCACATCCCCACCACCTCCAGGAATTCGCATATGTGGCAGACGGCCAGCAAACAACGTCGATTTGATGCCCTGTCTCTCCATCGGTAACGAACGATTTGCATGTTGGTAACGCAACGCCTGCTACATCACAGTCCGACCCGGCGAACCCCGTGAGCCGGTCGGGCATGATCCGCTACCCGGTCGGCCAGGGCCAGGACGTCCCACCGTCCACCCGCCGCCCACAACTGGCGCAGCCACCTCATGATCCGTATCCTTCAGAACGCTGCCGGCATCCCCGGCAGCCGGACTTGGTTGTAATAATAAATATATATATTCCAGACACAAAGTCGAAACCCAGACAGATACCGCTCGATCCCACCGCCCAGCGACACAGCTCGCCCCTCGGGAGTTCCGGTATTTGACACGGGTGAGTAGCCTTCGGCCGGGAGGAAGCTCATGGTTAGTCGTCGCACGATGCTCACAACCGGTGTGGGCATCGCCGCTGGGCTCACGACCGGTGGGTGCGCCGCCGATGCCAATGCCAATGCCAAGTGGGCAGAGGCAGGCAGCGGCGACGACGGCAAGCCCAAACCCTCACCGACCTTTGCCGCGAAGGTCACAGTCACGCCAGCAGCCGAGACCAAGGACGTCTCGCCGGCCGAGGCGGTGGTCATCAGCGTTGAAGGTGGGATAATCCAGACGGTCACCCTGACGGGTGGGGCAAAGACTGTCGAGGGAACAGTCGACACCGAGCAGCGAACGTGGCGGTCGTCCGGCCCCCTGGAGTACGGCAAGACCTATACGGTGAAAGTCCTCGCAGTGGACACCGCGGGCCTGTCCGCCGAGCAGCAGAGCACGTTCACTACCGTCAAGCCCTCGGCAACAACCACCGTCACTTTTCAGGCAAATGCACTCGTTGCCATGAAGAACGGTGGGACGTACGGAGTCGGCCAGCCAGTTTGTGTCCACTTCAGCAAGGCCATCAAGGACAGGACCACAGCCGAACAGGCGATGACGGTGACCGCCGAGCCATCCGTCGAGGGTCGATGGCGCTGGATCAACAGCCAGACAGCGCACTGGCGTCCCGCGAGGTATTGGACCGCCGGCACGAAGATCACAGTGAAGATCGACATTCTGGGTGTCAATCTCGGAAACAAGGTCTACGGTGCCGCGAACGCCTCCATCAGGTTTTCGATCGGACAATCACGAATCGCCATCGCCGACTGCAACACCCATCGCATGAAGTGCTACGTCAACGGCAAGATGGTGCGCGACATCCCGGTGAGCCTTGGTAAGGGTGGCACGACCAAGACCTCGGACGGGAGGACTGTCCATTTTTGGACGAACAATGGTCCGCACGTTGTTCTGAAAAAAGACGCCAGCGTCCGTATGACCTCCTCGAGCTACGGTGTCGAAGATCCAAGCAACCCGAACTATTACGATGAGCTGGTCAAGCTCTGTTGCCGGATCTCTTACTCCGGTGAATTCGTGCACCTCGCCGACTGGAATACGTCGGCCCACGGACGCACGAACACCTCACACGGCTGCATCAATGTCGGACCGGCCAATGCCCAGTGGTTCTACGACACCTTCCAGATCGGCGACGTCGTCGAAGTCAAGAACTCGCCCAAGGCACTCGCCATCGACAATGGCCTGGGTGACTGGATGGTTTCCTGGGAAAAATGGTGACCGTGGTTCGTTCCGTCACCACCCGTAGAACTGGTCAATGAATCGATCACTCAGGGCATACCGCAAAAGAACGAGATTGCCCATCTGGCGGGCCTCGCCAAGCCGGATGCCTCGGCCATTCCTGGAAGCAGGGAACGTTCCGTCGTCAACGAACCGGGGAGCCCTGGGATCGCCGACCAGAGACGGTGCGATCACCAGCTGCAACTCATCTGCCAGCCCCTCGCCGAGCAGTTGGGTCTGGATCGCCCCACCGCCCTCAACGAGCAATCGGCGCACCCCGCGCTCCGCGAGGTCGCTCAGCATCCTCGGCAGCCCGATGGGATCACCCGCATCGACAACCGTCGCCGCATTGCCAAATCGTTCCTTGGCCTTCTCGATCGCTGGCGCTGTACAGTAGACAATCTTCGCAATATCGGGGTCCTCGAAGAACCGTAGCGCCGGGTCGATGTCCCCCCTGGCGGTGACCGCCACCTTCATGGGAGAGGGCGCCAGCCCTTTCGCAACCCGCTCGTCCCGGAGGACGGACGACCACACGGCAAGCCGGGGGTTGTTGCGCCAGATGGTGTTTGCCCCGACAAGAATCGCATCGCAGGAGGCACGGACCTCGTCGACCCGTTCCGTGTTGGCGTCGTTGGAGAACACCATCGGCTGGTCGGAGGCATCATCGACATATCCGTCGATCGACATCGCACAGCTCAGCAATGTGTACGGACGATCAGTCACGGGACGCGCTCCCCCTGGTCAGTCAACAGCCTCCGGTCAGGGAACGCGAGCGAGCCAGAATCCAGCCGAACGTGTGCTGAGTGTGCCCCAGACACTCCCCACCAGCCACCGCGACAAAGCCTAGTTCCCCTGTCCGGTTCGGGGAATGCCAGGAACCAGACTCGGGGGACGCGCGCACCGTGCGTGATCGTCGACCTGACGTTCACGGGTCGGTCGCCTGGATCTCGCCGGGGTAAGGGCGAGACCCAGGCGACGCCGGGCAAGGCCGCAGAAAAACCGCATACCGACGTTGTATGCGGTCCTGTGAGCGCGCACCTGGGCACCGTCTGGTCCGGCCCCGATCCGGAAGAGCGCGCCCTCATCGCGGCGTGAGGGCTATGCACCCCTGCCGATGACGTACCCCGAGCTGCGCAGGCGGCGGGCCCAACCCTGGACGGTGTGCCGCGGAACACCGAAGTACTCTGCAAGGCCGCTGATCGTTCCGACTTCGGCATATGCCCGCAACACGTCTTCTGCGGGGGGCATACGCCGGTACACCCGTTCCTTTTCCCCGCCCTCTTCCCCAGATGGTGTTCCAGGGCTCTTGACGGCCCGGCTCTTCCTCGCTCCGCGGGCCGAGGTGCCGGCTCGCCCGGTCCGCGACTGCCCTGCGGTCGATCCGGCCGACGCTGATCCCGCCGACGCTGATCCGGCTGGTGATCCATCCGCGGCAACCGGCTCACTGACCGATTCGGCACCGGACGGCGGAACTGCGGCACCTTCCACGATCTGGTCCTGTGTGGCGCCCCCTGACGGAAGCACCTCCTGCGATCCCGCTTCCCGTTCCGGCAGCGGAGTCGGGACTTCCAGCGCATCGGTCAGCCATCGCAGGCTGCGTCGACGCGCGGGTGACTCGAGTGGCTGCAGTGCTCGGTAGGCGGTCTCCAGAGCCACGAGTTCGGACAACGCCATGACACACTCCCATTCATACATAACTTGGCGACGCCATAGTAGATACCAAGGCACCCAGAAGCCCCAAATCGGTGTCAACAGGTCAGCAGCGACACTCCCGCCCTGCGATGCCGAATACCGGAACGGCGGACACACTCTATACCGCCTCCAGGGGGCCCTTTTCGATCAATACCCACCCTGGCGGCCCCTCTGCGACGGGTGACCCCTACGTGGGAACCCAGGGCTGGCCACCGGCCCGTCTCGGGGTGCGCCCCGATGCGGAAACCAGTGCAGAGTTCCCCCTCCCGACCGAGGTTGATCTCCATCACGGCCTTGACCATGGAATATGGCTGCGCGACGTCAGCCAGAGTCCGGAATGAGGAGACATCGTGATACTCACGCAGGCACCACCGCGGTTGGCTGCCGCGGCTCGTGCGGTCGACATCTGGAAGACCTACGGCAAAGAAGAAGCTGAGGTCATCGCGCTTCGAGGGGTCAGCATCAGCCTCCAACGTGGAGAGTTCACGGCCATCATGGGACCCTCCGGATCCGGCAAGTCAACGCTGATGCACTGCCTCGCCGGCCTCGACGCAGTGACACGCGGCGATGTCTACGTCGGGATGACCAGGCTGACAGGCTTGAAGGACCGCGGCTTGACCCAATTGCGCAGGGACAAGGTCGGATTCATCTTTCAGCAGTTCAACCTGCTGCCAACGTTGACAGCCAAGGAGAACATCCTGCTCCCCCTTTCGATCGCTGGCCGCAAGCCTGACCAGGAATGGTTCGACCGAGTGGTCGACACCGTAGGCCTACGCGACCGCCTGGGACACCGGCCGAGTCAGCTGTCTGGGGGACAGCAGCAGCGGGTCGCCTGCGCCCGCGCACTGGTCTCCCGTCCCGAGGTCGTCTTCGCCGACGAGCCCACAGGGAACCTCGACTCGCGGTCCGGCGCTGAGGTTCTGGGCTTCCTGCGCAACTCGGTGCGAGATACTGGGCAAACCATCGTTATGGTGACTCATGACCCGAATGCGGCCAGATATGCTGACCGTGTCATATTTCTTGTAGATGGTCAAATCATCCATGAGCTTCGTGATCCGACCGCCGATACCGTGCTCGACACGATGAAGCGACTCGACACGATCCCGGCGGTGGCCTGAGCCATGTTCCGCGCAACGCTCAAGAGCCTACTGTCCCGCAAACTGCGGCTGACGCTCGCCGGTCTGGCCGTCGTGCTCGGCGTCATGTTCGTCTCCGGCTCGTTTGTGCTGACCGAAACACTCAAGGGCTCATTCGATTCACTGTTCACGAGTGCGTACTCCTCCATCGATGTCGCGGTCGAGGCGAAGGCAGACACGCCAGCCGAGGAGACCGGCCAGATTGCCGCGACTGTCCCGGCGTCGGTCGTCACATCGATCCGCGCCCTGCCCGGCGTCGCAGCCGTTGTGCCAACGGTCGAGGTCGACGGCGCCCGCCTCATCGGCAGTGACGGCAAGGTCGTCACAACGATGGGCGCCCCCCGCTTCGGCAGCAACTGGTCCGGCGAGGACTCCTTCATCCAACTGCGCGAGGGACGAGGTCCGCAGGCGGACAACGAGATCGCGATCAACGCGGGTCTTGCCAAGGCCGCCGACGTGCACGTCGGCGACCAGGTCCAGGTCATCACCCGGCAACCGAAGCAGGCCTTCACCCTGGTCGGCATCTTCGGGTATGCCGGAGGCAAGGACACCATGAGCAGCGCCCACCAGGTCGCGTTCACCACCCCGGTGGCTCAGGAGCTCATGCTCGGCGAGCGCAACGTCTTCAGCTCGATTTCCGTCAACGCGGCCGAAGGGGTCTCCGACGAGGAGCTGCGCGACACGATCAAGGCGGCTGTCGGCGCCGAGTACGACGTCCGGACCAGGGAGGAGCTCGAACAGCACTCCGAGGACCAGTACGCCTCCGGGCTGGACTTCTTCAACAAGATCCTCCTGGGATTCGCTGCGGTCGCCCTCTTCGTCGGAACGTTCCTCATCATCAACACGTTCTCGATCATCATCGCGCAGCGGACGAGGGAACTCGCCCTGCTCCGGGCGATCGGCGCCAACCGCCGGCAAATCATCGGTTCCGTGCTGGTGGAGGCGACGGCAGTCGGCGTTGTCGCCTCCTCGCTGGGGCTGGCGAGCGGCATTGGGGTCGGCGCGCTGCTCGGATGGGTGTTCGGTCTCCTCACAGACCTGTCGACGGCCGGGACCCGCGTTCCGATCGCCGCCGTCGTCAGCGCATTCGCCGTTGGCATCCCCATCACCCTGTTCGCAGCACTGCTGCCCGCCCTCCGCGCCGCTCGGATCCCTCCGGTCGCCGCCATGCAGGAGGCCGCCACAGCTGATCGCCCGCTCACCAAGCTGACCTGGTCCGGGGCACTGGTGACGGCGATCGGGGTGACGCTGCTCGGGCTGGGCCTACGCGGAAGCGACGCGCCGCTCGCGCTCATCGGCGGCGGAGTCCTGGTGTCATTCGTCGGTGTCGCACTGCTGACGCCCAGTCTCGCCCGCCCGATCGGCGGTGGCGTTGGCCGCCTGCTGTCCTGGTCGGTTCCTGGCAGGTTGGGACGGCTCAACTCCCGGCGAAACCCGAGGCGCACCGCGATCACCGCTGCCGCGCTCATGGTCGGAGTCGCGCTGATTACCGGGATGAGCGTCATCGTCTCCTCGGTCAACAGCACCCTGCACGAGATCGCCAAGAAGGACATCAAAGCCGACCTGCTGGTCAGTGGCGACTGGAACGGCAGCGGACCCCGGCCGACGTTCGACGCCTCGATCCTCGAACGCACCGCCCAAGTCGACGGAGTCACCCGGGTCATCGGGGAATACGACGACTTCGCCGAGGTGACCGTCGGCCGTTCAGAGCCCCAGGGCGACTACACCATGGCGTTCACCGACCTCCCCGGCGCCGTGGACCTCTGGTCGATGAAGACGGTCAGCGGTGACCTGTCCGCGCTCTCGGACAACCAGGCGCTCATCGACGATGATCGTGCGGAACACTTCGGCCTCAAGGTGGGAGACACCGCGACGGTGGCCCTTGGTACCGGGTCTTCCCACACCATGACCATCAGTGGGATCTACCGCTGCGACCTGATGGAGGGTTGGGTCGTCCCAGCGAGTCTGATCAACGAGTTCGCGCAGACCGATCCCATGTATTCTTCGATCGAGCTGGCGCAGGGCGTATCGTCCTCAAAGGTCAAGGCCGAGATCAATGCTCTGTTCGCGGACTACCCGGAGATCAGTGTCAGCTCGGTCGCCGACCTCGTTGACGAGGCAACCAGCAGCTTGGACCAGGTCCTGCTCATGATTCAGATCCTGCTGGGACTGGCCATCCTCATCGCTATCCTCGGCATCATCAACACCCTCGCCCTTTCAATTATCGAGCGCACGCGGGAGCTGGGTATGCTGCGCGCAATCGGACTACGACGCGCGCAGCTCATGAGAATGATCGCGGTCGAATCAGTGATCATTTCGGTATTCGGCGCGATACTCGGCCTCACGGTCGGCAGCGGACTCGGCGTCGCGATCGTCAAGGCACTCGAAAGCGAGGGCATCACGACCATGTCCCTGCCCTGGGGCGACATGGCAACCTATCTCATTGTCGCGGCCATCGTCGGGGTCATCGCTGCGGCGATTCCCGCAATCCGAGCGATGCGCATCAACGTGCTGGCGGCAATCGCCACAGAATAGGACATGCGACTCAAACCCACTCCCCGTATCGGTCATGATCGTCGCTGGTGACCCGACGCCCCGTCGTGTTCCAATTCAATTGCGACGATCATGGCCCATATGTTTGCGACCATGACGTGAAAACAGCACAATGGGAGAACACGCCGGATACAACAGCCACTCCAGAAAGCAAATACGACCATTAACGCCGTGGCCGGCTGTGGAATGAAATTGAGATGAGCAATTCTTCACCCATCGATCACGGCTACCATAGGCCGACAACCCCGGCCGGTATTGTGGCCATCGTTGGCCCCGACCTTCATGGGATAACATAGCCAAACAACGATATAACGTACATGGTAGCTGCGGCGAGCGGAGGAACCCATGGCCAGCGTCGCCGAGGTCAAAGCAGCTATTGATGCGGCCATCACGCAGGTGGCGGATGGGCAGCAGGCCGTCCGTCTGGCGAGCGAGCGTCTCACCGAGGCCCAGCAGTGCCTCGGCGCCGCGCTGGAGGGCAGCGGCCATGATCTGGTCACCACTGCCCACGCGGCACTGGCACAGGCCGCCTTGGAGCTGGAAGAGTGCCTGACCGCGACCATCGCTGCGGTCGATCTGGCAACGACGTACTCAGCGAGTCTGTGAACGGCCATGTCAGCCCTCCAGGACCTCGCGGCGCAGCTCAGGGCCGGGGCACGTCAGCTTCCCGCCGACGCCGTCATCGCGGCGGCAGACCGGCTGACCGTGGCATC
>JAFGOK010000562.1 GCA_016926535.1 Micromonosporaceae bacterium
ACGTTCGGGTTCATCGGCAGTGGGACCCCGTCGACGCCGTCGCTCACCTGCAGCACCTCGTAGACGACGACGCCGCCGCTCGCCGCGCCGAAGCCGGCGCCGCGGCGGCGAAGGCGCCCGTGGACCACAGGTCGCGGCCGGTGTCCAGCTCCGGCCGCGACCGACATCGAGACGACCAAGGAAGGTGTGGCATGGCAGGAACCGGTAGGGGCCGGAAGAGGCGCTGGGCGGTGGGGCCGGCGTCGGGCTGGCACCGCCTCACCGCAGCGGCGGTGGGAGTGATGGTGGCCGCGGCGGCCGCGATGGTCGGGTTCGCGGCTCCCGCGATGGCGGCGACCTCGATCACGATCAACGGGTCGTCTGGCGGTCGGGTGTTCGACGGTGTCGGTGCGATCAGCGGAGGTGGCGGCAACAGCCGGCTATTGATCGACTATCCGGAGCCGCAGCGCAGTGACATCCTGGACTACCTGTTCAAACCGGGATACGGCGCGTCGATGCAGATCCTGAAGGTGGAGATCGGTGGCGACACCAACTCGACGTCGGGTGCCGAGCCGAGTCATGAACATGTCCGGGGTGTCGTCAACTGCGACCGTGGCTACGAGTGGTGGTTGATGGGGCAGGCCAAGGCCAGGAATCCCAACATCAAGCTGTACGGGCTGTCCTGGGGGGCCCCGGGCTGGATCGGCAACGGCAACTTCTGGTCCACCGACTCCATCGACTACCTGACCGCGTGGCTCGGGTGCGCGGCCGGCCACGGACTGACCATCGACTACCTGGGTGGGTGGAACGAGCGCGGCCGGAACGTGACGTGGTACAAGAACCTGCGCTCGGCGTTGAACGCCAAGGGCTACACCGCGGTGAAGATCGTGGCAGCGGACGAATTCGGGTGGGGCGCGGCCGACGACTCCCTGCGTGACTCGGCGTTCGCCAGCGCCGTGGGGGTGTTCGGCAGCCACTACGTCTGCGGGTACCGCAGCGCGCAGACCGACTGCCCCAGCTCCAGCAACGCGGTTGCCACGGGCAAGCCACTGTGGGCTAGCGAGAACGGCTCCGACGACTACAACGGCGGGGCACAAGCCCTGGCTCGTGGCCTTAACCGGGGCTACATCGACGGCAAGATGACCGCCTACATCAACTGGCCGGTCCTCGCCGCCATCACGCCGAACATCCCGTGGTCGACCACGGGGGTGGCGGTGGCGCCGCAGCCATGGGCCGGCTACTACGCCATCGGCAAGAGCACGTGGACGATGGCACAGACCACGCAGTTCACCGCTCCGGGCTGGCGCTACCTGGACAACTCCACCGGCTACCTCGGTGGAGCCAAGTCCAACGGCAGCTATGTCTCGCTCAAGTCGACCAACAACAGCGACTACAGCACCATCATCGAGACCATGGACGCCTCGGCGGCGCAGACGCTGAACGTCACCGTCACCGGCGGCCTGTCGACCGGCACCGTGCACGTGTGGTCCACCAACGTCAGGTCCAGCAACGCCGCCGACTCCTTCGTCCGGGGCAGCGACATCGCCCCCAGCGGGGGGAACTTCTCGCTGACCGTCCAGCCCGGATACGTCTACTCGATCACCACCACCACCGGGCAGGGCAAGGGCACCGCCACCAGCCCGGCGCAGGGCACCCTGCAACTGCCGTACGCGGACACCTTCGACAGCTACGCGGTCGGCAGGGAAGCGAAGTACTTGATGGACCACCAGGGCTCCTTCGAGATCGTCGACTGCAGCGGCGGCACCACCGGCCGGTGCGTACGCCAGATGTCCGAGCAGACCCCGATCTACTGGACCTCGGGGCACGCCGACCCGTTCACGCTCCTGGGCGACCTGGGCTGGCGCAACTACACCGTCTCGTCGGACGTCCTGCTGGAGAAGTCCGGGTACGCGCAGCTCATCGCCCGGGCCAGCAACTACAACCACGAGCAGCCGCAGAACTTGAACGGCTACTACCTGCGGGTCGCCGACAGCGGCTCGTGGTCGATCGGCAGCAACGACACCAGCGGCAATCGGCGCACCCTTGCCAGCGGCACCACGTCGGCGCTGGGCACCGGGCGCTGGCACAGCCTGTCGCTGAAGGTCGATGGGAGTTCCCTCACCGCGACCGTTGACGGGGCAACGGTCGGGAGCGCCTCCGACGGCACCTGGGTCGCCGGCCAGATTGGCTACGGCACCGGGCAGGGGGTCACCGCCCAGTTCGACAACCTGTCGATCACCCCGGGCAGCGGGGGCACGCCCGGTCCGACCGGGACGATCCGCAGCTCAAGCGCCAACCGCTGCCTGGACGTCAACGGCGCCAGCCAGTCCGACGGGGCCGCGGTGCACATCTGGGACTGCAACGGCGGCGCCAACCAGCAATGGACCGCCACCTCGGACAACAGGCTCACCGTGTACGGCAGCAAGTGCCTGGACATCCCCGCCACCTCGGCGGGGACCGCCACCCGGATCTGGAGCTGTACCGGCAGCGCCAACCAGCAGTGGCGGATGAATGCCGATGGCACGATCACCAATGTCGGATCCGGTCTCTGCCTGGATGTCAACGGCGCCGGCACCGCCAACGGCACCTCTGTGATCGTCTGGTCGTGCAACGGCGGCGCCAACCAGCAGTGGGTCCGGGGCTGAGCAGCTGGCGTGAAAGTGACCAGGACGGCGTTCGACACCACCGTCACCTGACCGGAAAGGTGCTGCTGGCTGCGCAACAGGACAACTCACCCGATGTGTTGATCGTGGATAACCCCGTGGTGGCGCTGGTGTGCCGGCTGCGGCAGGGTATTCCTGCAGCAGCCGGTCCAGCCCAGAGATCCCTTCGACGATCCAAGCCCTTCGCCTCCCACAGCCGGTCAAGGTGTGTCTTGTGGATCTGCTGCCGGGCGGCGGACGGGCCTCGGCTCGCGCTAGAGAGATCCACAAGACACGCCTTAGCGGAGTCGAGGGTTTCCTGCAAGGCAAGGTACTCACTTGTGGTGGCTCTTCCATCAGATCGGGTGATGGCTGTTGGCGTCGGACACCGGCCATTCGATAACGTGGGCCTCACGATTTCGCCAGCATCACTCCTCTCAGCACGAGCCTGAGTCTCGACTGATCGTGGCAATTGGGAAGGGCATTGCACCCAGAGCCAGCCCTGACGATCACAGAGTGAGCAGAGGCAATGCGGTGACCCACTGCACTGTGTAGACATCAATGAAGATGAACAGGAGCCGTGTGACCGGAGACGCTTCTGCGGTGACATCCGACCAGCTCACGATGGACCTTGCGAGACTGATCGTCGAGGATCTGGCAGCCGATGAGTGCGAGGTCTTCGAGGACGTCGCAGCCGATTTCTTTGCCGATCCGGTGTCCGTGCTGCGGCCGGCGAAAGGCGAGGAACCACTCGGATTCGGATTGGAGGGCATTGCCCTCATCACTCCGTTCGCTCTTGCCATCGCCAGGGAGGTCGTCACCTTTCTGCTGTCTACCGTGACGCAGACGGCACAGGATCAGACCGGTCAGTTCGTCCTCCGGATCGTGCGGCAGCGGCTGCGGCGATACCGGCAGGGCGAAGCCGCCGACACCGACCCGGCTCCGCTGACTGCCGGCCAAAGCCAATACGTGCGAACCGTCGTGCGCGACAGCGCGCACCGGCTCGGCCTCACCGCAGAGGTGGCCACCACCTTGGAGGAGCACATCATCAGCCAACTTCACACGGAGCAGTAGGCCATGACGGGGCCCGGGTCGGTCGCCGACGAGCAGGCCTCTGTGGCCGCCGATGTGCCATCGCAGCGGGTACGTCCGCGGGTCCTGGCCCTCCCCGCGCCCACGACCTCGCTGTTCCTGGTCCTCGTCGGCGGGTTGCTCACGGCAGGAGCCTTCGCCGGGGCATGGTTGCACCTCATGCTCAACCGCTCGTCGTGGTCGGCGGCGTTGTCGCGGTGTACCGATCGGGACTGGGCTGGCGCCTCGGGCCGCTGTATCGCTCGGCTCGAGGCCGCTCGCGCCTGGTACATGGCTGCCGGGATCGCCATCGGCCTGATCGGCGGTTTCCTGGTACTCCTGGTGCTCCCACATCTCATCGAACGCCGCCACAGGCTCAAGCCACTGAGCAACCCCCGCATGGTCGACGTGGTCGCGCGCCTTGACGAACTGACGGTCCAGGCGGGACTGCGGCGAGCACCGACGTTGGTCACCACCACCGGGCGCACGCTGACCGATCCGTTCAGCTACGGGATCCCCGGCCGCTACCGCATCGCACTGCCACTCAAGATCGCTACGCTCCGAAAACGCGACCCGGCCCTGCTCGACGCCGTCCTGCGCCATGAACTCGCGCATATTCGCAGCGGCGACGTTACGCTGGCCTGGCTCGCCGCAGGTATCGGGTTCGTCGTGGCGGGGATCCTCGCCGTGCCGATCGTGGCTTCGCTGTTCGGCCAGGATCGTTCTCTGGTCGTTGACTACACGTGGCGGGCACTGCTTCTGCTTGGCGTTGTCGGCCTTACCCAGCGGACGCTGCTGCGGATCCGCGAGCACGAAGCCGACCTGGCCACAGCGAGCGCGGGCACCCTCGACTCGGCAACAGTCGCCGTCGCCCGGACCCGGCCGACTCCGGCGGCCCGGTGGCGGCGTGCATTCCGCACCCACCCCGGCCGTGCCGAACGGTTGAACGTTCTCAACCAGCCGGAGCGGGTCAGCATCCCGACCTTCACTGGTGGCCTGACGGCGGCGTTCTTCGTACTGCTGGCGGCTCCGCTCGCCCACGACCTGCTGACCTCCGCGTTGCTGACCAGCCGGACCACCAGCCTGGCCTGGCCGATCGTTGCCGCCTGCGCCGGAGCGTTCCTCGGCGGTTCGGTTGGCGTCACACTGTGGCGAGCCGCTGCCGTCGCCAGGGTCTGCGGCACATCGTTCCGGCTTGCACCCGTGGTGTGTGGCGTTGGCGTCGGCGCCCTCCTCGGGCAGACAGCATCGCTGGCGTACACCGGTCTTGCCGGCCCAGCCGGGCTGGCGCACATCCATGGACTGCTGCTCGCACCATTGGCGCTCATGATTGCCACGGTGCCTGTCGCCGGACTCGCCGCGGCACTGGCTGACGTTCTTCCGCGGCTGCACCACTCCCGACAGTCCTGGATTGCCTGCATGCTGACCAGCAGTACCGGGTTCGGACTGGCGCTGTGGGCGGCGATGACCGCCCAGCTCCTGCTCGACCTGTCCGGCCGGGATGCGGCTGGCCGATGGTTGTTCTCCGGCCTGCCATCCTGGTCGTTCGTCCTCAGCTGCGTTGTGATCATGGTGGCTGCTGCGCCGTCACTGCGGGCGGCCCCCAGCGCAGGCCCCATCTCAGCCTGGCTGGTCGATGGGACGCCGTCACCTCCGTGGCCACCACGGCCCGTCCGATCCACCGCAGACGTTGGGCTGGCCTGCGCGCTGGCTGGCCTGACCGGTGCTGTCATCATTGTGATGGTCCGTCTGGTGGCTGGCCCGTCCAGCGACACCGGCGCACTACAGCGATTCCAGCTCTACATCTGGATCGCGGCAGCGACCGGCGCCGCGCTGGCCCTGGCAGCCACTGCGGCGGCGCCTCACTGGGCGATGGCGCCCGCCGTCCTCGCTGCCCCGGCCAGTGCTCTGATCGCCGCATCGGCCATCATCGGCATCAACAGTGCTGTGGGAAACCCCCTGACGTTCAGCCTGATCGAGCAGACCGCCAGGCACGCCATCGCCCTCGGCGCAGCCCTGGCAGTCCCCGCCGCAGCCCTGGGGCTGTCCGTCAGATGGCGAGCCGCCAGAGCGGCGACCCGGCCGAAGCTGCTGGCCATGGCCCTTGGATGCACGCTCCTGACGTCGCTCATTGCCATGACTGCCAACGCCGCGCTGCGGCCAGGCAACGAGTCGCGATCATCTACGCCCGTCGCCGCCACCGCGCTGCCAGTGACGCCGACTCCGTCACTGGGGACACAGAGCGCACTGGACGACGAGGCCACCGTCGCCGAGGATGCCCGCAAGTATCTGCAGCATGTGGCCGTTCCGATGATCCAGCGGTACGCCGAGATCGTCCAGGCGCTGAACGCCATGCTCGCCGACGCCGACCCTGGTCCAAGCGCCCGCGCGTCGACGATCCGCACCAGTATCCTCGCCCCATTGGTGCGCCTGCGCGATGAGATGATCGCCGTCACACCGGTGACCACTCCAGTCCGGCAGGTCCACGCCACCTGTACGGCTGCACTTGTCGCAACAGCCGAGCAGCAGGACCTCTGGGCCGCCTCACTCGAACGCGACGCCCCGCAACTCCTCGCCCAGTCAAAGGAGCACGGTGACGAGGCACAGCGCCAGTGGGATGCCTGCGACCGTGGGCTGCAACTCCTACAGCAGTACTCCACCCCCGGCCAGAGCGGCACGACCCCGCCAGCGTCAAGCCCGACGCACCTGCCGACGAGGCATGCAACAACACCCCCGAAACCCACGACGGCACCCCGTTCAGCATCAGCGGCTCAACAGACCGTCGCGGTGCCCAATGTCGGCGCGAACCCCCTCGCCACCGCGACGCAGAAGCTCGCAGCCGTCGGGTTGCGGTGGAACGTTGTCAATGTCGCCGATGCTGTGATCCCGGCTGGCGCCGTCGTCCGCACCACACCAGCGGCCTGGTCGGTCGTGCCGAAAGGCAGCACGGTGACCCTCTACGTCTCCACCGGAGCGGGATAGACCCGACCGCGGCCGGGGGTGCGGAATGACCAGTGGGGCAGGTCGCATCGGTCAGTGGTCAGTCCAGGTAGGCCGGCAAGGGTTCCCTGCGCTCCAGCCACGTTGCGGGTATGCCGCCGGCGCCGGTGTGGGCTGCGACGATCCCGCCGACGATCGCTGCGGTGGTGTCGACGTCCCCGCCGGCCTCGACACAGGCTCGGATCGCGGCGGGGTAGTCATTCAGCCAGGTTGCCGCAGCCCAGAGGGTGAACGGCACCGTGTCGACGGCGAGGACCTGGGAACCGTTGCCCAGCTCGTGGGCCGCCTCGGCGACACTCGCCCCCAACAGCCCCTTGGCCCGGCTGATCCCACTGGCCACCCGGCTGTCGACCAGGTACCCGGCCACCGCGTCAAGGAGTTCGGACGGTTCGGGGCGGCACCGCGTGATCCGGGCCCAGCCGGCCTCCGCTGCGGCCACCGCGACGGCGGCGGCCCCGACGACGGCTTCCTGGTGGGCGTGGGTGATCTCCGCCGTGGTCATGGCCTGCAACGCTGCGGTTCGACTGTCTCCGGCGTGGAAGGCCCCGAGCGGGGCGACGCGCATCGCGGCACCATTGCCCATCGACCCGGTGCCGCCGAACGCCGCAGGGCTGACCTGCCGCCAGTCGGCGCCCTCGCGGATCTGCCGCAGGATCACCACCGCCCCACGGCCGTAGCCCCGGTACGGTTCGAAGTGTTCTGCGAACCGCCTCGCCAGCCGGTCGGCGTCGATGTCCCCGTACTCGCGGAGTTCCGCGACGATCGAGCAGGCCATCTCAGTATCGTCGGTCCATGGCCAGGGGCCTGCGGGCACATCCCCGGCGAATGACCCGGGAAGATCTGTTCCGGGGACGAAGCACTGCGCGCCCAGGGCGTCCCCCACTGACAATCCGGTCAAACTGTCGTTGCAGCAATCCAGTTGTGGCATGATGCGCTCGATCCTGCCACGGGTTCTGGTTCCGGCGCTGACTTCCAGCACGTTCGCCGACGTGCCGTGGAACGCCCCCTCCTAGCAGCGATGCGGGTTGCGGGTGCTGGCTGCTGCCATCCAGAACGGCTGGAATTCCTCGAAGGATGGTTCGACCGGGCAGTCAGGCAGGCGGAGGGCCCTGCACCGGGGTACTGCCTCGGCCGTGGGATCGCGGCCGAGCGTCCAGTGGGTTCCGGCGGCGAAGGCCTCTGGGAGCACGATCCAGCCGAGGTGGTGCTCGAAGTAGCGCGCCGCAGTGCGCACCGACGGGGTCCAGTCGTCATCGAGAACGATCAGGCCGCCGGGTCGGACGATAGTGTGGAGGAAATACAGGTCGACGAACACCTCGTGGTACCGGTGGCTGCCGTCGACGAAGGCCGCATCGGCGACGAACCCATCGGAGACCAGCCGCGCCAAGGCGATCGACGAGGGCTGGGGGAGCAGAGTGGTGATGGCGTCCAGCCCGGCCGAGCGCAGCAGGTCCCAGCCGACGTTGTTGAAGGCCCGATGCTGGAACGGGTCGATCACGATGTGCCTAGGGTGGGATGCATCAACGGTGGTCAGAGCCTCGCCGATGGCGAGGGCGGAGCTGCCGTAGGCGAGCCCGACCTCGACGACGGTCTCGACCCGTTCGGCGATGAGCAGGTCGCGCAGCAGGTCGCAGTCGCGTTCGGGAAGGGTGACGGTTTCGAAGTCCCGGTCCGGTTCTCGCGTCCATGCTGGACCATCGATGGCCAGATCGCGTCGTACGCCGCGGATTCTGGCCAGGCGTTCGTTGATCCCCATCCGGTCAGTGTCCCAGGTCTGGGCCCCGACCTCATGCCTGCCGCAGCGCGGGCTTCCGGTGCCGGTCCGCCGCCAGGGCCGACACCGGATCGGAGCGATTGTCAGGATTGGACATAGTCCTGCTGGTCACGGGCGTTTTCGGTATCGGGTGTGCCGATGACCGCGATCGGCTGTACCCGATCGCCGTGGCTGGCGATCCCGTCCCGCAGGCTGTTGAGGAACGTGGCGGCTGCCCCGGCCAGCAGGTCCCGGCGTGCG
>JAFGOK010000563.1 GCA_016926535.1 Micromonosporaceae bacterium
ATCTCCCGGGGCGGCATCGCTGCCAAACTATCCATCGAATGGCGTGAACTCTTTGCCGCCCTCGCGGCGATACATGGGTAAGGGCGTCGAGATCGAGTCATGGATGGATCTGTTGCGTCATGGTGGATGGCGGGGTCGCGGTCGTGACGGGGAGCGCGGAGCCCGGCAAACTGAGTGACACTCGGGTGATCGAGGAGTCGCTCGTCGAGCCGGGACTCTTCGGGTTGCTCTACGACCGGCATGAGGCTTCGCTGTACCGCTATGCCTACCGCCGTGCCGGCCCGGGCATTGCGGAGGATCTCGTTGCGGAGACGTTCCTGGTCGCGTTCGCCCGGCGGCGTCACTTCGATCCGGTGTGCGGTGACGCCCGCGCATGGCTGTTCGGCATCCTGACCAAGGAGATTTCTCACCACCATCGAAGGGAGAAGACGCGGCTTCGGGCAGTCGCCAGGTCGTGCCAGACGGAGGTAGCCAATGATTCCGCTGATCAGGCACTGGTGAGCGCGGATGCGCGCGCCGCGCGGGGGCTGCTCGCGGCGGCGCTGGCCAAGCTCTCCCGCGGCGACCGTGACGTGTTGCTGCTGATTGCCTGGAGCGGGCTGAGTTACACCGAGGCGGCCCAAGCCCTGGATATCGCGGTCGGGACCGTTCGTTCCCGGCTCAACCGGGCTCGAAGGAAGGTACGTGCCGCGCTCGGCGGCGATGATCCAACCCGTGTTATCGAGGAGTCACCATGAATGACCAGTGGATACTCGATGACCTGGGGTCGGTGCTCGACCCGCCAACCGAGCACGCACCGGCCGAGGTGCGCCAGCGCGTCCTGGCCGGCCTGACGACCGATCGTTCTCGCCGGATCACCTGGAGCATCCAGCCGGTGTGGCGCGTCGCGGCCGTCGGCGGGCTCGCCTCACTGGTCCTGGCTGGGCTGGTCGTCATCTCCGCGGTACGGATTGGGGACCATGGTCCCGCGGCCACCGCCGAGGCGGCGGAGATCCTCCATGCCGCCGCCGATGCGGCACGGCAAGCCCCAGCCGGTGCTCCCCGGTCGGATCAGTTCGTGTTCATCGAGTCCGAAGTGTGGTATCCGGCAGCTGGCGAGCGGAGCGGCTCTGGCCTGATGCGCAGCTGGCGGTCGGTTGACGGGACCCGAGACGGGCTGGTATGGACCGAGATTCCCAATCCGGACGGCCGGAACCAGACAGCGATTCCCGGCTGCCAGAACGGGCGGGCACCGGTCTGGGGCGAGCAGGGCACGCTGCGCGAGGACCAGACCCGCGCGTGCCAGCCCGATCCGGCCTACCTGCCCGACCTGCCGACGACAGCTCGGGACATGCTGTCCTACTTGGAGACGGCTGCCGCTGAAGGGCAGGATGCCGACAGCCGGGCCTTCGCCGGTGCTGGCAGGCTCTTGATCACCCACTATCTCACCGCTGACACCCGTGCGGCGGTGTACGAAGCCGTCGCGCTGATCCCTGGCGTGACAGCGGTGCGCGATGTCTCAGACGCGATGGGGCGTTCAGGTGTCGCCGTCGTCCGTGAAGGACAGGGCGTGCGGTACGACATGCTATTCGACCCTAGCACTCATCAATTCCTCGGCTGGCAACTTGGCGCGAGCGCTGACCACTCCTCCCTCGGCGCTCAACAGACGCGTCGGCAGGCGATCCTGCGCATCGCCGTTGTCGATGCACCTGGCCAGGTGCCCTAGCCGAAACACAGAAGGGCGGCAGGCGAGATCGTCCCGGGGTCAGCTCGACTGCCGCCCTTCGCCAAAGCGGTAACCGCCACGTAGATCTACGGGTAGTACTGGGTGGGGCTGTTGACGCTGGTGAGCCAGTCGCCGTTCCGGTTGTAGAAGTCAACAATCGTCCAAGCGGAGCCGCCGCCGCTGACCGCCAGTGACTTGACCGGGTAGTGGCCGACGAAGTCGGTCAGTGCGCTGTAGAGGTAGTTGACTTCGTCATTCGCCTCGATATAGACATAGGCGGTGCCCGAACTGTCCACGTGATCCCAGGAGGTCACGTAGAAGTCGGCGTTGAGTGATTTTGTCGCTGACTTGTAGCTGATGCAGGCGGCCCCCCCGTACTTGTCGGTGCACCCGCCCCCGGTCGCCATCGGCACCACTGCCGAAGGATCGGAGGCCGTCTCATGGGGGACGGGATGCGTGGTTGGGTCGTACCAGGTCGTCGCTTGGGTGGACGTGCTGTCATCCCTGCTTGGAGCGGCGAGCGCAGTCTGGGATGGTGCAAGGACGACCGCCGTGCAGAGCAGAGCGGTGAGTAGTCTCAGCCTTCGAACCATCTGCTTCCCCTTTGATGCTTGTGAATGTCCCGGTGGCTGTGAATCTATCAATTGCTACGGAAGGTCAGAAGGGGACAGCGCAGAGGAATTGTCAATTCGCCGATCAGCCAAATGGGAGTGCAGGGTCGCCGAGGGCCCGTCGCCGGCACGGGGCCCTCGGTTGTTGCCGGCGACGGGCCCTCGGCTGTTGCCGCGTCAGTTCTTGAGCCAGGCCTGCCAGACGTCGGGGTGGGCGTCGACCCACTTCTTCGCTGCGGCATCGTGGGAGAGCTTGTTCTCCGCGATGTCCCGGGCGACGGCGTTCTGGTCGTCGTTGGTCCACTTGAAGTTCTTGATGAGGGTCACGGCCGGACTTCCGGAGTCAGCGAACTTCTTGCTTGCGATCTTGTCAAGGTCGTACGGCTGGTAGTCGCAGGCGACCTTCTGCGGATCGGCATCACACCCCGGCTTGTAGGTCGGCAGATTGATGTGCACCAGCTTCACCTCGGACAGGAACCACTGGGGCGAGTAGAAGTAGCCGATGAGCCACTTCTTGTTCCGCTCCGCGGCCCGGAACGTCTCGATGAGCGCGGCCTCGCTACCGGCGTAGACGACCTTGAAATCGAGCTTGAGATTGGCGACGAGGGCCTCGTCGTTGGTGACGTACGAGGGGTCACCATCCAGGAGTTGCCCCTTGCCCCCAGACTCGGAGGTGCGGAACTTGTCCGCGTACTTGTTGAGGTTCTGCCAGTCGGCGATGTCGGGATGCTGCGCTGCCAGCCACGGCGGGACGTACCAGCCGATGACCCCCTTGTTGCCCGTTATGCCAATTTCGACTGCGATCTTCTGCTGGTCGATGTAGGTCTTCTTGAGATCGTCATGCCCCCAGTTCTCCAGGATCACGTCGACGGCGCCGGTGGCGAAGCCCTGCCAGGAGACCTCCTCGGTGAGGTTCTTCTCGGAGACCTCGCAGCCGAGCTTGTTCTTCGCGAGATAGGCCACCACCGCGACGTTGGCTTCCATACCGACCCAGGGGTTGACCGCCAGGTTGAGGGTGCCGCAGGGCTTCTTGGCCGCGTCGTTGTCGTCTGACTCCACTTTGGAACCGCAGGCGGAGAGTGCCAGCACTCCGACAAGCGTAAATCCCACTGACCTGACCCATCTCGTTCTCATATTGACGAGCCCTCCCTTGTCACTCGCCACCGGGCGGTGGCGATACGTGTTGCTAGTTCGGACGTCCATCTGTAGCGGCGACCCGGCGAGCGGCGGCCTGGGTCGTGCGGTCGAGCAGGATGCCCAGCAAGACGATGGCCAGCCCTGCCGCAAGACCCTTGCCGTACAGGCTCGTCTGGGAAAAGCCCGCGACGACGAGGTACCCGAGAGCCCCGGCCCCGACGAGTCCACCAACCACGACCATCGACAGGACGTAAATCAGCCCCTGGTTGGCTGCCAGCGCCAGCGACCTGCTGGCCAGCGGCAGCTGGACCTTGGCGATGACCTGCAACGGCGTCGCCCCGGCAGAGACAGCCGCCTCAACGGCCGCCGGGCAGACCCCCCGCATTCCCTCGGCGATCAGCTTGATCGACACCGGCGCTGCGAACACGACGGCCGCGACGATGGCGGTGAACCTGGTCGCCCCGAAGAGGCCGAGGCACGGGACCAGGTACACGAATGCCGGCATGACCTGAGCCGCGTCCAGCAGCGGGCGGAGCAGCAGATCCGCGCGGTCGCTGCGCCCCATCCAGACGCCGAGCACGAGGCCGCAGAGCATGACCATGCTGGTCGCCACCAGCGTCGACGTCAGGGTGACCATGGCCTCGTACCACAAGCCGGTGGCCTGGAGCAATCCGAGGCAGCAACCGGCGATCACCCCCGCACGCACCCCGGCGACGATCCAGGCCAGCAGCAGCACGACGGTCCCGGTCAGATACCACGGAGAATCCGCGATCACGGATTCCAGCGGGTTGAGTGCCCCGTAGGTCATGAGGTCCTTGATGCCGTCCGTGGCCTCGGACAGGTGGTTCTTCACCCACTCATTGGCGGTGTTGACCCAGGCGATGACGTGGCGTCCGAGCAGCCCGTGCCGTTCCTGGCCGGGGAAGACGGCAGCCCAGACGAAGGTGTACGACAGGTAGACCGCGCCGGTGGTCAGCAGCCCGAGGCAGCCCAGCAACCGGTGACGGGTTCTACGGGCGGCTCGGGTCCGCTGCCGGCGGCGGGTGTCGACCCTGACTCCGGCGGCGGTGGTGAGCCGGTCGAGGACGACCGCCAGGATGACGATGGCCAGGCCTCCGGTGAACGCCGCTCCGACGTCCAGGGTCACGAGGGCCTGCATCACCGTGCGGCCAAGCCCTGGAGCATCGATCAGCGCCGCGATGGTCACCATGGACAGGGCGCACATGGTCGTCTGGTTGATGCCCGTGACGATCATCCGTGCCGCCATCGGGAGCTGGACCTTGCGGAGGAGCTGCCAGTCGGTCGCCCCGAGCGAGGTTCCGGCCTCGGCGACGGTGACCGGCACTCCCGCCATGCCGTGGGCCGTGATCCGGATGACCGGCGGCAGGGCGTACAGCAGGGTGGCGATGACGGCTGAGGCCGGCCCGATCAGGAAGATCAGGGTGAGCGGGGCGAGGTAGACGAACGTCGGCATGGTTTGCAGGAAGTCGCAGACCGGGGTGACGCAGCGCTCGATGCGCCGAGAGCGGGCGCAGAGCACCCCGATCGGGATGCCGATCACGATGCAGATCAGCACGGCCGCCAGCGTCATCGCCAGCGTATCCATGCTCTCCTGCCACAGTCCGAGCAGCCCGAAGCAGGCAAATCCGGCACCGCACAGCGTCGCCATCCGCCATCCGCTGACCGCGTGACCGAGCAGCATGACCAGGGCGAGGACGCCGAACCAGCCGATGATGGGAACCGGCCGGTCGAGCGCGGGCTGGCTGATCAACGACTGGAGCCCGACGGCCAGCCGATCGACGGCCGCCCGCAGGGGGTCGAACACGACGGTGAACAGAAGGTTGTCCGCCCTGCTGGCATTGACCCGATCCCTCAGGTCGTTGAGCCACTGATGGGACGGGGCGAGTTCAGAGGTCGCGAGCCGGCTTGGCGTGTGGTCCCGGAACAGGATCCACAGCACGATCCAGGCAACGATCAG
>JAFGOK010000564.1 GCA_016926535.1 Micromonosporaceae bacterium
CGCGACGGCCACTACGACGACGTCTTCGATTCAGTGAACCCCTGAAGGAGCGATCCCCATGCGCATCGGAATAGGACTACCCAGCCATATCGCGCACGTGCCCGGTGTGTTGACCGCCGAATGGGCCCGCCGAGCCGAGCGGCGCGGGTTCGCCCAACTGGCCGCGATCGACCGGCTGGTCTACGAAAGCCTCGACTCGATCGTCGCGCTGTCGGTGGTGTTGAGCGTCTCTCTGGATGACGACCACTGGGGTGGGAAGCGTCGTTGAGGTTGCCGATCTGGTCGTCGGCGCATGGGCTGGGTTGATCTTGACCGTCTGCACCGTCAGTGTGACGACGTATTGACGGGTGCGCGGCACCCCGTGTCGTCTTGGCAGGGACCGGCGGGGTGCCGCGCTGTAGTGCTGGAGGCACTGATGGTGACGGTAGAGGTCGATCCTGCTCGCGTCGAATCCCGGCTTGCGGCGGGTGAGATCGGGTGTCCGTGTTGCGTAGACGGGACGCTCGGCGGCTGGGGTCATGCTCGTCCTCGTCGGGTGGTGGGTGTGGCGGATCCGGTGCGTCCTCGGCGGGCGCGGTGCCGCTCATGTCTGGTGACGCACGTGCTGCTGCCGGTGACGTTGCTGCTGCGTAGGGCGTATGCGGCGGAGCTGGTGTGGGCGGCGCTGGCCGGCAAGGCCGTCGGGTCGGGGCATCGCCGGATCGCCGAACGCCTGTCGGTTCCGGCGACGACGGTGCGGGGCTGGCTGCGGGTGTTCGCGGGTCGGTTGCACGCGGTGTGGGCGTGGTTCATTGACGTGGCGGTGACCGCGGGGGTGGACGTGACGGTGCCGGACGCGACCGGGCGGTGGGGTGGCGCGCTGATCGCGGTCCGGACCGCCGCGGCGGCGATCCGGTCCCGGTTCGGCGCGGTGTCGGTGCTCGGCCCGGTGACGCCGTGTCGGGTGGCGGTGGCCTGTAGCGGTGGTCGCCTTCTCGCGCCGGGATGGCCATCACCGCGAGCGGCGGTGCGGGGCCAACACGAATCGGCCCTGACGATCGGCGGCGCGAGCCTGTGAACTCGCGGAGGCGACCGCCCGGCACCCAGAGACCGGGCGGGGTGAACCGTGAGGAGAAGCAATCGTTGTCCGCCGCAGATGATCAAGAACGCAAGCGCCGCGAACGCGCCCAGGCGATCGGGTTGTTCCGGTACCAGCTGATCTGCCCGGCGCTGGATGCCGGGCTGTCGACCAAGCAGCGCGGGAGGCTGGTGCGCGAGATCGCCTCTGGCGCTCATACCGACCCGTCCGGCAACCAGGTCCGCTACTCGCGCGACACCCTGGACAGGTGGATCCGCCGGTACCGGGCTGGCGGGTTCGACGAGCTGGTGCCCTCGCCGCGGAAACCGGACGCGCGGACCGACCCGCGGACCCTGGAGCTGGCGGCGGCGCTGAAGCGGGAGAACCCGGGCCGCACCGCCGCCCAGGTGGCGCGGATCCTGCGCACCGCCACCGGGTGGGCGCCGTCGGAGTCGACACTGCTGCGGCATTTCCACCGGCTGGAGCTGATCGGGCCTGCCGCCGGCGCCGCCGCCGGCGAGGTGTTCGGCCGGTTCGAGGCTGAGAACCCGAACGACCTGTGGCCCGGCGACGCGCTGCACGGGAGGCGGGTCGGCGGCCGCAAGACCTACCTTTTCGCCTTCCTCGACGATCACTCCCGGCTGGTCACCGGGCACCGGTTCGGCTACGCCGAGGACACCGTCCGCCTAGCCGCGGCATTGAGGCCCGCATTGTCGGCCCGCGGCGTCCCCAAGGCCGTATACGTCGACAACGGCAGTGCGTATTGTGATGCGTGGCTGTTGCGGGCGTGCGCGAAACTCGGTGTGCGGCTGACACATTCGACTCCAGGCCGACCCCAGGGTCGAGGGAAGGTGGAGCGTTTCTTCCGGACCGTGCGCGAGCAGTTCCTGGTCGAGATCCCCGACACCACCGCCGAGGAGATGTCCGCGGCCGGGCACGACCACGCGAGCGCGCTGGCCGAGCTGAACCGCCTGTTCACCGCCTGGGTGGAAACTCGCTACCACCGCACGATCCACTCCGAGACCGGGCAGAGCCCGCTCGAGCGGTGGCACGCGGGCTGGGACCGGCTCGGCCGCGTCCCGGCGATCCCGGCACCGGACGATCTGACCGAGGCGTTCCGGTGGTCGCAGTACCGCACCGTGACCAAGACCGCGACCGTGTCGCTGCACGCCAACACCTACGAGGTCGACCCCGCCCTCATCGGGCGGCGCGTCGAGCTGGTGTTCTCCCCGTTCGACCTGGAGAACGTCGACATCCGCCACCACGACAAGAGTTACGGGAAAGCCTTGCCGCACAACATCACCCGCCACAGCCACCCGAAAGCGAAACCGGAGACGACCGAGCCGGCGCCACCGCCGGCGACCGGGATCGACTACCTACGGCTGACCGCGGCCGCCCACCACGAACAGACCAGCCGCGACGAACGGATCGGGTTCGACGCCCTCTACGACCGCGGCGACGACGAGGTCCCCGGCCAACTCAGCATCGACGACATCGACACCACCGGCGAGGAGGTTTCCGCGTGAGTATCCAACGGCTGCAATCACACTGGGGTTTCACCCGAATGCCGTTCGGACGCAACCTCACGCCCGGCATGCTGCACCGCCATCCCGGGCACGCCGAAGCGGTCGCCCGCATCTGCTGGTGCGTGGACCAGCACGCACTCGGCGTGATCACCGGCGAGGTCGGCTCCGGCAAGACGGTCGCCGTGCGCGCCGCCACCGCCGCGCTGGACGCCTCCCGGCACGTGACCATCTACCTGCCCAACCCATCGGTCGGGGTGCGCGGGCTGCTGCATCACATCGTCGCCGCGCTCGGACAGGTGCCCAGCTTCTATACCGCCACCCTCGCCCCACAGGCCGCCGACGCGCTCGCCGCCGAACACGCCGAACGTGGCCGCACCCCGGTGGTGGTGATCGACGAAGCCCACCTGCTCGACAACCAGCAACTCGAAGCGATCCGCATGCTCACCAACCACGACATGGACTCCGGCGCCCCGTTCGCCGCCCTGCTCGTCGGTCAACCCACACTGCGGCACCGGCTCCGCCTCGGCGTGCTCGCCGCCCTCGACCAGCGCATCGCCGTGCGCTACGCGATCGCCGGGATGAGCCCTGTCGACACCGCCGACTACATACGCCACCACACCCGCATCGCCGGACGCGATGACACGCTGTTCTCCGACGACGCGATCACGTTGATCCACAACGCATCCCGCGGCCACCCCCGCGCGGTCAACAACCTCGCCGTGCACGCACTCACCGCCGCCTTCGCCACCGACAAGGCGATCGTCGACGAGAAATCCGCTCGCGTCGCCGTCACCGAAACCGGCGCGGACTGACCCACGAACAATCAATCCGACGACCACGCCGTCACCGCGCAGACAACGGCCCCGCTCACAACGGCGAGCGGGGCCGTTGCCACGCCTCGGTCATCGGCCCACTCAATGACGCCATCATCTACACGTTCAATGCCGGGCAACATGCACCGCGGCGCTGAACGCATCGCTGATCTTCGCCAGCGGCGCGGTCGACGCGATCGGCAACCCCATCTGCCGCTGGATATAGCCG
>JAFGOK010000565.1 GCA_016926535.1 Micromonosporaceae bacterium
ACCCTGGACAGAAGTTGATCTTGCTCCCCCAACAGCACCCAGGTCGAACGCAAACCTCCTGGTCAACGGCGTGACGGTCACACTCCAGGGGCAACACGCGAAGATCCGGCGGGCCGGATACGTCGAGCGATGGCACATCCATCACCCCGAGTGATTGGCAAAACTGCCGTTCCACGATCAGGACGTCGATCCGAACCAGCGTGTGCGGCAGGCTGCAACCGGTAGCCAGAGACATCGCAAGCACGGACTGGCGATGATGGCCGTTGTTGGACCTCACCGCGAGGAGACTGACCGCCCAATGGGCGATCTGCCGAGAGCCGTTGCCGTAGTCGAAGATGATGCGCAGGCGAGACACATTCACCAGACCGAAGATTCCAACGGATCAAGAACCACCCCAGCGCACCCCGAGACGCTCTCATATAGCCGACCGAGGATGGGTGGCACCCAAACCTGGCAAGAACGGGCTGGCTGGTCCGTGCCACGACACGTGGAGTGCTTCACGCGCCCGGGTGCAGGCGACAAAGAGCAAACAACGTTCCCGGAGCAGGTCGCTGTCATGCTGAAGCCGGTCGACCTCAGGTGGCGTGACCTCTCGTCCAAACGGCACCGCAGAGGCGGTGGCCCCGATCACCGCGACACACCGAAACTCAAGCCCTTTCATGGCGTGCATGGTCGCCAGGCGAATGCCCTCGGCGTCCGGGGCTGGGTTGTCTCTCACCCGCACGGTGGGGATACCGGCGTCCGCGAGGGCGTCGTCCATCTGGTCAAGCAGGACATTGAACCGGGCACACACCGCGATCTCGTTCGACCGTATGCCGCCGCCGAGCCACTCGCCGAGGTGTCGCACAACAGCGGCCACTTCAGCCTGCGCCGTCGGGTAGCCCTGCACCTGCGGTTGCCGGCCGCGCAGCAGCGACAAATATCCGGAGAGGCTGTCGCTGTCCTCGCCGTTGAGGTCGTCAACCGGTATGTCTCTGAGGATCCCCGCCGACCAGCCGAGGATCTCGGCGGTACTCCGATAGTTGATTCGAAGCCGGCTGGTGCGGCCAGCGACCTGAATGCCCAGCGCGGCAAGTGCCACCCGCGAATCGTAGATCCGTTGATGCGGATCGCCGGTGATGAACAGGTCGTCTGGTCCCGGTGCCACGGTTGCTCGCAGCACCCGCCACTGGGCCGGGTGCAGATCCTGCGCCTCGTCAACGACGAGGTGGTCGAATCGGTATGCGGAGCCGTCCGCCTCGCGTAGAAGATCTGCCGCCCGCGAGCAGATCTGCAGGTGAGTGGTCTGTCCGGCCGACCGCAGCTCTCCGGCGAACGCTGCCACTGCCTGCCACAGCGCATCCCGCTGCCGCGTCCCGAGCGCCGAACCCCGGCCACGCCTGCTGATGGTCCGGTACTGGTCCGCGTCGCGTACCCGTTGGGCCAGAATGACGTTGCGGAACTCCTGTGCCAGGAACTGCTCTGTCCAGGGCAGATCGAACCGGCGGCGGATCCGTCGCCACACCTGCCGCTCTTCAAGGTCGCCGATCGGGGTTGACACTCTCCCGGCAAGTCCGCGGACGACGCGGTGCGCGTACGCGTTGACGGTGGTGACCTCCACCCGAGCCAGCTGTTCCTCGTCGTCCAGCAGCAGCGCGAGGTTCTCCCTCAAACTGGCCGCAAGCGCGTTCGTGTAGGTGGTGAGAAGTATTCGGCTCGTCGGGGAGCGGCCCAGCAGGTACTTGACGCGGTGCAGCGCGACGACCGTCTTCCCTGTGCCGGGACCGCCGGTGGCCTGGGCCGCTCCGCGGTACGAGGTGCGGTAGGCGACCCGGCGCTGTGACGGGTGCAGGTACACCCGCCACGCGGCGAACGGCTTCTTAAGGATCTCTGCGAGTTCATGCGGGCTGCTAACCAGCAGGATCCGGCTGGTCGTGTTGGCGATGGCCGTATCCAGCGTGTCGTCAACCGGGGCGCCGGTCGCCGCCGGTGTGCGTTCGGCGACGACGTCGCGGTACACCTCATCTGGGGTGAAGCCTTCGGCGAGGTACTGGAGGACCTCGAACTGGTCCTCGGGCAGCAGCGCGCCGAACGCGTCCAGCTGCGGTTTGTCCACGATCGTGCGCACCGCGCGCAGGACCTGATCGTCGATGCCCAGGTGGCGCAATGCCCCGTCGGAGTGCCCGGCGAACAGCAGGGTCGGCGCCTGCGCCGCTGCCTGTTCCAGGGCCGGGGTAAGCTGCTCGATGGCCACGGCGTTGCGAACCTCCAGGGCCCGGGTGGCCGTGTTGACCGTATACAGGCGCCGGGCGGCCCAGGTGTACGCCTCGTCGTGTGGCACGACACTCACTAGTAGGAACGTGCCGCTGCCGTCATCGGGGGCGAGTACCACCCCGCGCCAGAAGTCGTTGATTCGGATGGTGCGCATCCGGGGGTCTCTGGCGTTGTTCACCGATTCCAGGTGCAGTCCCTTGTCGGCGTGCAGTTCGGCGATCGACAGCTGCTGGAATTTCGCCATGGCTTTGCGAACGCCGCCCTTGACCTGCTTGTCGAGGACGTCGTAGGTGTCCCAGAAGCTCTTGGCGAACGCGAGTTGGGGCACAGGGCCTCCCGGATCGTGGTCTCCTGGGTCGTGGTCAGAGTCCGAGCGCTTTGGTCGCGAGTTCCCGCCAGCCGGGGAAGTCGACGCCCCGCAGGTCGTCGGTGGTCACGAGCGTGGCCTGTTCTCCCCCACCGTCTTCGATCGGTAGGACGCCGTTGTCGGCGTACCACCGCCGTTTCAGATCCCATTTCGCCGCGTACTGAGGGTTACTGAGCATGCCGAGGTGCTCCCACAGTACGGTCTCGCCGAACTCGGTGACGATGGTGAAGTCCGGTTTGACGACCCGGCCGTCTGCGCCTTCGAACGGCGCCTCGTAGACGTAGGTGGCTCCCAGCTGGTGCAGAAGGTTCGCGATGAGCAGTTCGCTCTTGCTGCGGACCAGCTCACCCCGCTCGGTGCGGTGCACAAGTCCACTATCGAGAGTCCTGTCCCCCACCTTGATCGGGTCAGACGCCACGAACAGGTTGGTCAGCCGGCCGGCGGTGTCGGAGTAGGTGGGCGAGCCATACGTGAGGACCTCGTCGAGTTCTCCCTCGTGCAGCAGCACGACCTTGGTCCGCTGCCTGGTCAACGCCGTGTACAGCAACTCCCGGCTGGGCCGGATACCGCCTGAGGGGAGGATGACGACGGTGAGGCCGAACTCGCTGCCCTGCGCTTTGTGGATCGTGATGGCCCAGGCGAGTTCCAGCATCGGGGCCCGCTCATTGTCGGACCAGTCGTAGTAGTCGTACTTGGCTCTTGGGCGCCCAGTGAACTCAACCTCGGTCTTGTTCGGCGTCCATCTGACCTTGCCCGACCGGGTCTGCCCGACGACCACCCCCAACTCGCCGTTGGCGACATACCGCGAAGCGCTTCTTGGATAGACCCGCTCCTCCTTGAACTGGTGATTCCGAATGTTGATCACTTTGTCACCGACCACGATCTGCTCCGGGCCGATCGGCTTGGCGTTGTACCGGCGTGGGCCGATCGCCTGGTCCAGCGCCTGGGCTCGGAAGCGATTCTTGAGCTCCCGGTTAATCTCGACGGTGCCCCACGCCCTGCCCCGCACCGGAGACAGGATCTGCCAGCTGTCGCCGTGGGCCGACGCGCCGGCGGGGAAGTACAGGTTCCCCTTGTCTGAGACCGCCCCACCGTAGCTGCGGCCGAAGGCACACACCAGCTCCTCGTCGGGGACCCCTCGCAGCTCCGGCACCTCCTCGCGCAGGACCGCGAGGAGCGTGGGGACCAGGCCGGCGCGGCCGTAGCGCACCGCCCGAACCGTTTCGGTCCGCTCACCTCGCCGCAGCCGGTCCCACACCAGGTCAGCGGCTGGTGACAGGGCGCCTTCGGCGAACCAGCTGGCCAGGACCAGGTCGTCCCGTTCCCGCCCGGCCTGCCTGCGCGGGACGGTCAGTTCGGCGTAGCCCGGCGCGCACCGCGGGCTGCGGGTGGCGAGGTCGTCCGGTGCGAGGCGACGCACGATGTCGACGAACGGGCGACCTACCCCGATCGGTGGCAGCTGCCGCGGATCGCCGACCAGGACCAGCCGCTCCATGCCGATGACGGCATCCAGCAGTGCGGCGAGCTGTTCCTCGGTCAGCATCGACGCCTCGTCCACCACGACCGTCTTGAGGCTCTTGATCCTGG
>JAFGOK010000566.1 GCA_016926535.1 Micromonosporaceae bacterium
GCCGTCTGCGACCTCTGAGCCCGTCAACGATGCCCCCGCCCGGTACCCATCTGGGCGGGGGCATCGGCATTTGTGAGACCGTGTTGTCCAGTCGGCTGATGTCACTGCCAGTTGATGCTCCGACTCAAGGGATACGAGGTCTATCGCTTCGGCGGTGCCGAACTCGTCGACGACCAGGCCGCACAGCGCCTGCTCAGCGTGTTCTTCGACCGCCTGCACCAGCGGTACCACTCATAACCGAGACCGAGGCACTAGAGGTTGAATGCCGTTCAACGGAGCGGTTCGGTCACCGCAGGCGACGGGATCCCGGACTCGAAGCGCAAGGATTCCGCGTCGGTGTCTTCGCCTACAGTGATGACCGTGCCCGAGAGACGCCACGGTGGATAACCAGACGAGCAACAAGCTCGCCACGGTGTCGCAGATGCTGGTCCAAGCCGGCAACCAGCACGCGGCGCGGCTGCTGTCATTAGCCGAGCAGGTAGAGATCGGGGAATCGCTGCCGTGGGGACCCGCGCCCGTTCCCGTCGTGCTGCACGTACATCCCGCGTTCGTCGGGCTGTTTCGGCCGGCGGACCTGCAAGCGATCGCAGCCCAGTTCGATCGTGTCCGAAAGTGAAGAGACAGCGGCAATCACAAGGTGAGCGTCGCACCTGTGCTCGCCGACCCCTTCGCTCGCAACGACTTGGGTAGCGGCACGGACGCCATGCAGCTGTGCGACGAGATCGCCGAGGCGTTGTGGCCGGTCAGCGCATACAAGCTTCCGAAGGTGTGCGTGGCGTTCGGGCTCGCGGACGGCGACGTCAACGAGGCGATGGGCAGCAAACGCGCGTACGTGCGCGATCGGATCGGCGACTACACCATGGATCAGCTGTGTCAACTCGGCTCACGTGTTGTCGAGCAGCATTACCGACCATGCCTGTGGGGGCTGCTGCAGGTGCACGCCGGCCGGCGTACTGGAGTCGAC
Organism: Micromonosporaceae bacterium; assembly: GCA_016926535.1. Taxonomy (GTDB): domain Bacteria; phylum Actinomycetota; class Actinomycetes; order Mycobacteriales; family Micromonosporaceae; genus JABDRL01. The sequence continues at coordinate 965 of JAFGOK010000566.1, forward strand.
TCGCCGTTCAAGAACCTCATCTTCGCCGCAGACGGTCCCAAGCCGGAGCTGGTGTTGACCGACTCGTCTACGACCGTGCCTTGGGCCAGAGCGGGCTGAGCTGGCGGCAGCTGGTCACCTGGTGGACCGAAATCCACGCTGAGCCCGGGACCAGCGACCAGGAAGCCGGTCGGCAGTTGTACCTACGTCTCCAGCGCTCGCTGGACCGCGACCGCAAGCCTTTGGATCCACCCGGCCCGGAGCGGCAGGTGTTCCGCGCCTATGGTGAGCTGCTCCGCGAATACGGTTTCGACCTGCCGGCGCTGATCCCACAGGTCTACCTGCACTACGACCCGTCCACCCGGTCCCGACGGCGTGAGCCGGGACCGCTGCCGCGCCAGCGGATGGATTTCCTGCTGCTGATGCGCGGCCGTTGGCGGCTCGTCATCGAGTGCGACGGCAAGCAGCACTACGCTGAGGACGACGGGCGGGCAAGCCCTCGTCGCTACGCCGAGATGGTCGCCGCAGATCGGGAACTCCACCTGGCCGGCTACGAGGTCGTGCGCTTCGGCGGTGCGGAGTTCCAGTCGCAGGAACAGTCCCTGCCGATGCTGCGCCGCTACTTCACACGGTTGTTCATCGCACACGGCTACCCGCTTGAATCCGCGGCGTGACATCGCGGGCCGGCGGCCGGGATCGCGGAGCCCAGCCCTCTGGCGCTTCATAAGGCCCCTGACCGGCCGTCGGCGGCTCGATCCGCTCCGTCTGGCAGCGCACCAGTAACTCGTCCCGCACCAACTCCGGACGCCGCTCAGCCTCGCACACGGTTCGCGGCCAGTCACTCCGTCGGCCCGCCACCGCGGCGATGGTCGATGTAGACCCGCTGACAACTCGTAAGAGATTCGCTGACATCCCGGCCAGAGATCTCACACTGGAACTGCTCCGTGTCCCAGCTGAGTTGCTCCGTTCTGCTCCGCAGTCCCGTTCGTCCTGCGTCGCCGCAGCTCAGCGCCAATGCGGACCGCTTCACATGCCAAGACTGGAGCAGATCGAGCGGAACACACAGTGCGAACGATGCCCCGGTTCTTCTGCTCCGGCACAGGTCAGTGACTTGGCTGCGGAGCAGATCAAACGGCAACTGGCCCTTCCCAAGCCGGCCGCCCTCGGCGGCCGGCGTATCGCGTGGGACCTATCCCAGAGAAGCAGTGAAGGAGTGGCCGCCGGTGTGGTTGGCGTACCGGCCGCAGCCGTAACCGTTGGGTCCCTCGGCCGGGCAGCATTCCGACTGGACGATCCACTCGTAGTCGGTGGCGAGGCTGGCCTCGCGGTGCCAGGCCAGCCAGTGTCCGCGGTAGGGCTCGCCGGGGGTGGCGTCGACGAACATCTCGCACTGACCGTGGTGTCCAGCCGCCAGTTGGCACCAGGCGATTGTGACGTTCGGGTACCTCGCCGGGTCTGGGTGCCGCTCGGACAGGGCCCCGGCGAACGGGCCGTTGAGGTCTTTGAGGGAGATGCGGACGCGGGAGTCGCACCGCTCGTGGTAGTCGGCATCGTGTGGGGTTTCGATGGTCATGGTCAGCATCGTGCCCCACGTCGTGACCGAAGGCGACACCGTGATTGCCTTCGTGGCGACTCTCGGTCGGTCTGCTCGGGCAGGGAGGCGGGTGAGGCCGCCAGCGTGGGGAAGGCCCCGGTGGCCGACAGTTCGCGGACGTACTTGTAGAGGGTGGTACGGCTGACGCTCAGCAGTCGGGCGATGGAGGACACCGAGTTCTCCGGTGCGGCCAGGAGGGTGCGGGCGGCGATGGTCTCCTCCAGGTCGCCTGCTTCGGCGCGCAGACCGCAGGGGCAGGTGTAGACGCGCGTCGCGTCGCTGCCAGTGACGGCCATCGGGGCCGCGCAGGCCGTGACCCCGCAGTGGGCCAGACCGGCGAGCAGATCCGGGTGGGTGGTGGATGTCATCGGCTCATCGTGGTCCAGAACGGGCAGATGGTCGACGGGGTATTGATCACGCCGGTCGCTGCGGGCACTGAGCCATCCGAGGGTGGCGCCGTGTCCAGCTCCACCGAACGGATGCTCGCCAATTATCAAACGCGCGTTTTACGATCGGGGTATGACCTACCGATGGTGGTGGGCTCTGGTGGTGGTGGTGGGCTCTGGAACACCTGAGCGGGATCGAGCCGCACGAGGTGTCGCAGGTCCTGTCCGCGCGACGTCGGCTGCCGATCACGGGCAGCCTGCACGGGCTGCCCGTGATCGGCAGCCACGGTCGGACCCTGGTGGGCCGGCCGCTGATCGTGGTGATCCGTCAGGTCGACGACCATGACCAGGAGATCATCGGCGTGCGGGAGATGGACGCGGGCGAGCTGGCCACGTTCGAGGCTTGGGAGGCGGAACACCATGGCTGACCAGTACAGCGAGGCACAGATTCAGGCAGCGGTCGAGGCGTTCGCGGCCGGGGCGCACATCGAGGCGACCGGCGTCGTGGAGGTACCCCCGCCCCTGGTCGGCGAGCCGATGGTGATGCGGGGCGTCCGGCTGCCGCTGGGCATGGATCAACGGGTGAAGGCGGCGGCGGAGCAGGCGGGTGTGTCGTTCTCCACCCTGGTTCGGCAGTGGATCGAACTGGGGCTGTCGGAGATGGAGGACGACCGGACCGTGAGTCTGGCGGCCATCCGCAGGGCCATCGCGCACGCCGCGGTGGACCGGGCCGCGTAGATGCGGGATGGGAACCACCGACGACACGCTCACGGCCGCCGCCACCGCGGCTGCCGCGAGCGCGCTGGCCATGGGCGAGCAGGAACAGGCCCTGTGGCGGTGTTGGAACGCCTTCCGCGAGCGTGACGCGTTTCTGCGTCTGGCCGAACACCATCACACGGCGGGCCGTGCCCAACCGGCCAAGGCGATGGAGTACGCGGCGGCGAAGCTGCCACCGGTGAGCCTGACCGAAGCGCTGGAAGCCAGCCAGGCACTGATCGACCTGCCCCAACGACGTCGCGATGTACTCGGCCGTCGCCGCACGCAGGCTCGGATGGGACAACATGCTGTAGCAGGTCCCGACGATGAGCCGGACAGGGCAGGCATTCCTCTTCACCATCGCGCTCGGCAACGACAGCAGCAGGACCGCCCGAATCATCTTCTGCGTTCTCGCGATCGTGATGACAGTCCTGTCGATGCACCTCATGTCCAGGCATCGACAGGCGGAGTGGACAGACGCTCACTGGCTGGAAGAGTACGAGACTCTCCGCTTCGGAACCTCGTGGCACGGACGCGCATGGGCTGCCAAGCGCAACCAGGAACGAAGCCCCGACTGGCCGTCGCGATTCCTCTCGCGATGCCGGGGATTCAAGGTCTGGATCGGAGGCTTGGCGATCTTCGGCCTTGCCGCGTTGACCGTCCTGATCCTGGCGATTTTCTGGCCGACGGTGCTGGGTAAGTAGGGTGGCAAGTCAAGATCCTTCTCAGCGCCAACGGCTGTACCGATGTTCCTTCCGCGATGGCCCGATCAGGGACCGCTACCTGGCACGACTGCGCTGGCTCGGCGACAACCTGCGTGACCCTTTCGCCGACCAGGTCGGTCAGGCGGACGCTCTGGACGACGTGACGGTGCGCTACTCGTACCAGCAGGTTCCCTTCACGTCGTTTCAGCAGTTCGGAGAGCTGGCCGGACTCGTCGCCGTCTGTGGTGGCGATGATGCCTACTACAGCGGATTGAAGCTGAAGGTGATCTCGGAGCAGACGTGGATAGATCTGCTCGGGATGCCGCTTGTGAAGTTCGCCCAGGCCGGCTTTCTGATCCTGTCCTGGGCGCGAGCCCACGACGGCTCGTTCGACGTGGCGGTGGCGGCGGACCCTGGCGTCGAGCAGTACGACCTGACGCCGGAGCTGATGCTGACCGTCTTCCACCGGTTCATGGCCGCCGAGTTAGCCGAGCTCCGGCAGCGCGCGGCCGCAGACCGCAACCCGGTGCCGACGCTTCGCCACCTGGACCGCAACCCGCTCCAGGCGACGCCGTTCGTCGGCATAGGCGCTGGCCGGTACGTGGCGCCGAGCATGCACCTTGCCGTGCAGCGGCTGAGTCTGGCCGCGATTTATCACATCGGCCTCGGCAAGTACAAGACCGCCTTCGCCGAGGACCTCGGCATCCTCATCGAGGCTTACGTCGGTCGGCAGTTGGGCCAGCTCACCCACGACGCGCTCGTCCCGGAGCAGAAGTACGGCACTAAGAGTAACGGTGGCATGACCTGCGACTGGGTACTCTCCATGAGCAGAATCTCCACCGTGTTCGAGGTGAAGTCCGCACGGATCGCTCTTCCCGGCCGACGCAGCTATGCCGCACACATCAACGACATGCTCAAGGACGTCGGCCACGCCCTCGACCAGCAGATTCGCAGGACGGCCGACCTCATCCGTGCGGACGATCCGGTCTTCCAATCGTACAAGCTGCCCACCGACGTGTACGGCGTCGTCGTAGTGGCCGAGCCCCACCTCATGATCGGCAGCGAGCACTACCGGGGTGTACTGCCGGACCCGGGTTGCCCCTACGTCGTACTCACGCTGCGCGAACTGGAGCGGTTCGTCGCGGCAGTCCTGGCAGGAGCCGGTGCAGGCGATCTCGTCCGCGCGCTGACAGCCAGCCACAACCGGCCAGAGTCCGTGATCGTCGAAGCTGCACGCGCGGTCGGTGTCCCCGAGAACCCGGCGAACCCACTGCTCGAGTCCGCCTTCGACCTTGTGACCAAGGTCCCAACCGGTGCGCGCTGACGGAACACGGCAGAGGGCGGCCCCGGTGTAGGGGCCGCCCTCGTTGCGGGCGGTGCTTCCGTGGATGCGCTCCTACCCGGGGTCCGGTACTGGCAGAGACCGCTATTCAAGTAGTCGCAATTTGCTGATCATGATCCGAGCGCGGCTACGTAGGGTGATTGCCCATCGGCTGGATCCGGCGAACTCGCGACAGTTGAATACGCGACTCTGCCAGTCAGGAACCCCGCCAACGACGGGCCTGGTTGGGCAACGAAGCCCTCGCCCTGGGCTACGGCGGCATCAAACGAGTCGCCCAGGCCACCGGTGTGCATCCGGACACGCAGGCGCCCACGATCTCGTCGTACATCGCCTGCAGTTCGTTCGAACCGCCGAACGGCGCACTTGCGGCCGATAAGCACAAAAGGTTCATTAGGTTGATCTTGAATAGAGAAAACGCTGGTCAGGTGGTTCTGCGGGCCGCTGGTGGGTGATTTCAAGACCCGGAAGCCTTGCGACCCAAGGTGATACCTGACCGCTGACCTGCGGAAACGTCATTCAAGATCGCCTGGAGGCCGCTTTTGCCCTTACCTTGGCTGCACCCCCAGTAGTGCCGAGCGGCCGGTGAAGCTGCCTGAGCGAGCCGCCTCGGCTGCGTCGTAGACCAGGGCGACTGACTGCATCATGATCGCGCCGAGGCTGACCACGAAGCCAAGCCGGACCACGGCGGGCGGCAGACGGTCGGGATAGGCCATGCTAACTCCTTCGGTAAACATTTACTGCGTCATGGGTGTGCAGGCGCCACGCGGGGCGCCGCGCGCGGATGTCAGGTGGTTCCGGTGAGGCCGTCGACCAGTTGGCCGACGATGTGGTCGCGCAGCAGGTCCGGAGCCAAGTCCGAGCCGGGCACGCCGGCATGGAAGCGGGGAGCGAAGAAGGTCAGCCCTATCAGCGCGCCCAGGCTTGTCATGTATGCGATCTCGAACGGCCGGTCGGCGGTAAACACGCCGTCGCGCTGGCCGGTGTCGTAGAGCGTGCGCAGTTGATGGGGTAGCTGCTCGGGGGTGGGGAACGGGGAGGCGTCAATGCCGGCCAACCACTCGTGGGCGAAGATCGCGGGGAGCTCCGGCCGGTTACGAATCAAGTCGTAGAACCCCGCCAGCGCGTAGGTCAATCCGGCATGCGGCTGCATCGTGCCGGTCCGCTCCAGGATCGGCCGCCACTGCTCCCCACCGCTCTGGCGCAACTGCTCGACGACCGCCGTGTACAGGCCGTCCTTACTGCCGAAGTGGTGGTAGATCATCCGCTCGTTGACCCCGGCGCGCTGCACGATCGCCTGTACCCGGGTGCCCTTCAGCCCGTACCGCGCGAACTCCTCAGCGGCGGCGGCGATCAGGGCCGAGCGACTATCTGCGCGTTGTTGTTCCGCTGGATGTTCCCGGGACGCTAACCCGCAGACCTACCTGACCTGCTCGCCGCCGCACTCAAGTGCTGCGCGATGATGCGGCATCGCTGTACAGTGTGGGCATGACGCGCATCTCCGTTTCCCTCGATGACGCCACCGCTGCGGCGGTGACGCGGGCCGCCGGTTCGGCCAGCGTCTCCAGTTTTGTGGCCGATCTGGTCCGCAACGCGCTGCTCGCGCGCGCGGCCCAGGCAGCAGCCGCCTACGACCGGGCGCGCGACGATCTCGACGATGAGGTCACCCGGCTGGCCGGTGCTGCGTGAGCGACGCGGGCGCCCCGGTTCGGGGTGGGATCTACCCCTATGCCGGCATCCGCCGCAGCGACTTTCTGGTGATCTCCATCGACAGTCTCAACAGCGCGGGCACCGTGGTCGTGGTCGAGGTCGCCGAGGACGCCCCCGAGGACGTGCGCGCCCTGCTAGCGGTGCAACTCGGCCCGACCGATCCGTTGCCCGGCCGGTGGGTGCTGTGCTGGAGGATCAACTACGCCGCATCCTCCCGGTTCGATCTGTCCGGCGCGCACGGGCGGGTCACTGACGTCACCCTGGCCGCTGTCGTGGCCGGGGTCCGCGCCACCATCGAACCGCTGGGCTGAGCCGAGCGGCCGGACCGGGTCGACCGCCTCTGCCGCCGGACGCCTCTTGATACTCATTTATGGCTGAGTATCCTTCGCGCTGGTCCTCGCGGCCCTGCTGCTGCCGCTGTCCTACTCGTGGCTGATCGCGCTGTTCCCCCCGGAGGAGCGCCCCACCGCCATGGGCGTCCTCGGCGGGGCCGGGTTCCTCGCGATGCCCCTGGGCCCCCACCTAGGCCGAGGACGATGCTGAGGCCGCGACCGTGATCACCGTGTGACGGTCGCGATCCGCGCAGGCGATCCGACAGCCGAGAGGGAATTCGTAACGCAAAACGAAACACAAAACGATTATATCGTTTCGAAAAATCGAAAAGAAGTGCAGAGAAGTCGTAAGATAATTACTGTTATCCAACGAACAGGGCGGAGGGGGAGCGCTGACGTCGAGCAGGCCAGCCTCGCAGCCGGGGTGGCCGACGAGGTCTCCCACCACGTGCAGGCGCTGGCCAGCGCCTCGGAGGAGATGACCGCCTCCATCAGTGAGATCGCCGCCAGCGCCTCGGAGGGGTCGACGGTGGCCTCCCGGGCGGTCGAGGTCGCCGCCGCGACCAACGAGACGGTCACCAGCCTCGGGCAGTCGTCCTCGGAGATCGACAGTGTTGTCAAAATGATCAATGCGATCGCTGGGCAGACCAATCTGCTCGCGCTCAACGCGACAATCGAGGCGGCCAGGGCTGGGGATGCCGGCAAGGGGTTCGCGGTGGTCGCCGGCGAGGTCAAGGATCTGTCGCAGGAGACGTCCCGGGCGACGGGGAACATCGCGGGGCGGGTTGACGCCATCCAGGCCGACACGGGGCGGGCGGTGTCGGAGATCTCCGAGATCGGGGAGGTCATCGCCCGGATCAACGAGTATCAGGTCCAGATCGCCTCCGCCGTCGAGGAGCAGCGGGCCACCACCCAGGAGATGAGCAGGAACGTCGCCCAGGCCGCCAGCGGCAGCACCGACATCGCCCAGACCCTGGCGACCCTGGCTGGCAAGGTGGGCAGCACCACCCAGGCGCTGGCCGACGGCCGGAAGGCGGCGGCGAATCTTGCCACCCTCTCGACGCGGCTCAACGACATCGTCACACGGTTCCAGTACTGACTAGAATCGCCCCGTGCTGATCGCATGGGATGGTTCGGCCCGGTCCGGCGGGCGGGTCGATGGCTGACGGTGATGGTCCGGTCGTCGAGGTGCCGGCGACCGGGGAGACCCCCGGACCCTCCGAGACCCTGGAGGTTCCGAACGGATCCGCCCGCACCTGCGGCTACAGCCGGTGCGGGCGGATCCTGCGCTACGACGGGCGGGGGCGTCCACCGGAGTACTGCGCCGACCGGCGGTGGCCGGATGGTCGCACCTGCAAGCAACTGGCCGCGGCGGAGCGCGCCGGGGAGCGGGCGATCGGCCTGGACCTGCCCCTGGAGGCGTTCCGCGCGGTCAGCGACCGGCTGCAGCCGGTCGCTGAGGGGCTCGCCCGGCAGTTGGTCGAGGTGTCCGAGGCGGTCGGGCAGGTTCGCGACGGAGCCCTGGCCCGCATCGCCGAGGCGGAGCGGGCCGCCACGGAGGCCATCGAAGCGGTCCGGGGGGCCGAGGCCCAGCGGGACCAGGCACTCGCCGCCCAGCGGGCGGCCGACGACGACGCTGCGCAGGCCGCCGCAGCCGCCGAGGAGGCCCAGCAGCGGGCTGCGGCGGCCCAGGCCGA
>JAFGOK010000567.1 GCA_016926535.1 Micromonosporaceae bacterium
GCGACGACCATGCGCGTCTTCGATCGGGTCGAGATCCGGAGGACGTCCGCGTCGGATCCGTCCTTGTGGGCGGTACGAATGCGCTGGCTGGGGGCCTCGGCAGGGGCGCCGGAGGCTGCCAGCTGGTCTTCGGTGCCGTCAGGGCTGCCGGACGTCTGGTCAGCCGGCTTCTCCTGCCGCTGAGGGGGAGAGACGGCATCTTCTGGCATCTCGCGCCCGCGCTCGGCGGATTCGATGGCCTCGCGCAGGGCGATGACTTCCTCTGACAGATGACGCAGGTCGAAATGCTCCGAGCGCAGCATGCCCTCGATCTCGAAGGCCGCTGCGGAGGCCGCTGGGATCCCGAAGGTTCCCAGAGAACCGGCCAGCTTGTGCGCGGCCTGCTCGCCGGCCCGCTGGCGATCCTGGTCGAGCGTTCCCCGCAGCGCCGCAGCCGTCACCGCCTCCAGGACGGCGACCCGCTCATAGTTGGTCGCCCGATGCCGCTCCCACAGCGCGGCGAGCGCTGGGGTGATGGATGCCTCTGCCTGGCCGGGGGGTGTGCTCATGGTTCCGCCGCCTCGATGATCCTCGTGACCTCTCCGGCCAGGGCCATCGGATCGAACGGTTTGGCGATCACGCCGCGAGCGCCGAGGGACTGGAGCTGACGCTGTTCGGCGATCTGGGCCTTCGCCGTGAGGAAAATGACGGGGATCCGGCTGGTCTTGGGATCGGAGCGGAGCCGCTGGAGAGTTTGCGGCCCGTCGAGATCCGGCATCATGACATCGAGCAAGATCACGTCGACCGGGTGGTCCGCGGCCATCCGGAGACCCTCTGTACCGGATCGGGCGCAACTGACCTCCCAGCCGCCGATCTCCATGCTCAGCTGGGCGATCTCCCGGATGTCGTCCTCATCGTCCACGATCAGAAGGCGTTGTGCGCACATATCATTCCCTGTGTGCCTTGGCGGGCGAATGCAATGACGAATTCGACAATCCGGTGGATCAGGGACTCCGGAAGGCCCGTTCGGGGGCCGACCCGCTCGCCGCAGACCCCGGCCACGGCGACGCAGCGCTCCCGGTCGGCGATCGAGTCGATGAACGGTTTCCAGCCGCTGCCAGCGTGGTTCAGATCGATCAGGATCAGGTCTGGGCCGGAGCGGGCCAGGGTCTCGATCGCCTCGCTGACCTGCCGCGCGACCGAGGTTTCGACCCCTCGCCTGGCGAGGGGCTCTGAGAGTACTCGAATCAGAGCCTGGTCCTCGGCGATCGCCAGCGCGCGGGCCATGTCCCTGCCGGCGTCGAGTGCGGCCTCCAGGGCGGTCGTCGGAGCGTCCGGCTGGCACCCGACGACGATGATCGGGATATCGCGGACGGTTGGGGTCGACCTGATAGAGCTCACGGCCTTCCACCCGTCCAGCCCCGGGAGGCCAAGATCAAGCAGTATCGCCTCCGGCCTGCGACTTCGGGCGAGTTGAAGGGCCTTCTCCGAGGTGCCAGGCGTCGCGACCAGGCAGCCCCGTTCCTCCAGCGAGTCGCGAAGGATCATGCTTGTTCGGTGATCGCTGTCGAAGACCAGGATCGTCGGGCCATCCCGGCGGGTCGAGGGCTGTTCATCTCCCGCCACCGGCAGGGTGAACGAGAACCGGCTGCCCTGACCCAGCTGGCTGCGGGCCCAGATGAGGCCGCCGTGCTCCTCGACGATGCTGCGGCAGATGGCCAGGCCGAGACCGGTGCCGCCCTTTACCCGGGAGTCCGAGGCGTCGACCTGGTGGAACCGTTCGAAGATGCTCTCGATCTTGTCTGAAGGGATGCCGCGTCCCTGGTCGGCCACCTCGAACGTGACAAATCCCCGCTGCTCCTTCGTCGTGACGCGGATGAGGGATCCGGAAGGGGAGAACTTGACGGCGTTCGAGATCAGGTTGGTGAGGGTCTGGATGATCCGATCCGGGTCGACCCACAGCGGCGACGATCCGGACCGCGACTCCAGGGTGATGCCGGCCCGGTCCGCCATGGCGGCCATGGCCTCCACCGCTTGCGCGACCAGCGCTGCCGCATCGGTCGACCGCCGGGAGAGACCGACGGTCCCGGATTCGATCCGTTCGATGTCGAGGATGTCGCTGACCAGCCGGCCGAGGCGATCGGTGTTGGAGATAGCGATGGCGAGCATGCGTTGCGGGCGCTCGTCGAGCTGACCGAGTGCCCCGCCGGCGAGCAGACCGAGGGCTCCCCGGATGGAGGCGAGGGGAGTGCGCAGCTCGTGGCTGACGACCGAGATGAATTCGCTCTTCATCCGGTCCACCAGGTGACGGTCGGTGATGTCGGCGAAGGTGCAGGAGACTCCCCATGGGGTCGAGGCCCCCTCCCAGCGAAGGGGCTGCGAGTTGACCGAGATCCACCTGGTCTCCTCGTCTGCCCGCAGGATGCCCATCACGACGTTGGACTGGGACTTGCCGGTGCGCAGCGTGACCGCCGAGGGGTGCTCCTCCGGGGGAAACGGGGTGTCGTCAACGCGGATCGCGCGCCAGGAATCGTCCGGGGCGGCCCATTCCAGGAGCCGGTCGACAGAGAGCCCGAGGATGCGCTCAGCTGCGGTGTTACATCCGACCAGCCGCGAGTGCCTGTCCTGGATGACGATGCCCTCGGCCATCGATTCGATCACCGAGCGGTGGATCTCCTCGCTGGTCCGCAGCGCCAGCTCCGCGGTCCGCTGGTTGGTGACATCGTTGACGACCCCGAGGAACCCAGGGGCGTGCGTCCCCTCGCGGGCCTGGGGAACGACCCGCGCGTTGACCCAGGTCACGTTGCCGGACCGGGATCGGAAGCGGAACTCGAACTGCTGCGGTTGCCGGGCCGCCGTCGCGATGGCCCATTCCAGCGATACCCGTTCCGCGTCATCCGGGTGGATGCCGGTTAGCCAGCTCTGCCCCGGGAGCGTCCCGGGCGTGCTGTCCGAGATCTCGAACCACTGGCGGTTGGCGTACAGGCACCTGCCCTGGTCATCGGTCGTGAAGATACCGACCGGTGCGAGCTCGGACAGCTCCCGGTACCGCTCCTCGCCGGCTCGGAGGGCGTCCTCCGCGTCCCTCCGCGCCGTGATGTCCCGGACGACGACCAGGCACAGGTGAGCACCGCCTGCGGAAGTCTGACTGACTGAGAGCTCGACCGGAAACAGGCCTCCGGTGGCTCGCCGGCCCACTCCCTCCAGGCCGCACCCCCCGGCCTGCTGGCAGGCGGCCGCCGCGAGGGAGGGGATTGTGGCGTCGGGATCGTTCTTGCTCGGGCTGGGGATGACCGTCGTGACGTTCTGCCCGATGATGGATGCCCGGTTCAGCCCGAAGATGGTCTCTGCCGCGGTGTTGAAGGCCAGGACCATTCCGTCGCTGTCCGTCGTGACGAACCCGTCGATCAACGCTTCGGTCAGGGTGTCGAGACGGTCGAGGGTCTCCCTGTGGGCGATGAGGGCCTGCTCCAGGCCGATGGAGCGCAGCTCCTGCTCCGCCCAGGTACCGAGTTCCTTGAGGAGCTCCTCCTGGCCAGCGGAGAAGGACCGGGGCTCATGGTCGATGACGCACAGCATGCCGAGCATGTGCCCGGCCCCGTCCTCAAGGGGAACCCCGGCGTAGAAGCGGATGTTCGGGTCATCGAGCACCAGGGGATTGTCATGGAACCGGGAATCGCGCAGGGCGTCCGGAACGACGAAGGGCCCGTCCGACAGGATCCCGTGCCCGCAGAACGAGATGGCCCTCGGGGTTTCGGTCGCCGCCATGCCGACGCGGGCCTTGAACCACTGCCGCTCTGTGTCGACCAGACTGACCAGGGCGACCGGGGCGTCGAACGCCGCCGCCGCGATGCGCGTGATCCGGTCGAAGCGCTCCTCTGGCATGGTGTCGAGGATGTGCAGACTGAGGAGACTCTCGATGCGAGCCTCCTCGTCGGGGGCGGGTGGCGGCTGAAGCATGCGGGATCGCCCTTCTCCCTGTTCACGTACCCTGATCGGCGGTTGGCTCAGGGACGTAAGGGATTGGCACGTCCGCCGCAGGGTGCCCCCCTGGCCGGGCACGGCGGTGACCGCCCCGGGCCGAGGCCCTACGACCCCGCCTGCTCTGCCGCCAGGAACGCGTCCCGCACCAGGGCGGCGCCGGCTTTGAGCCGCAGCCGGTACCGCACGGTCTCCCAGCCCTGCCAGGTCAGCATGCCGAGCGCGGCGGGGGCTTCGCCGCCCTCCGCCGCTGGAGCGGTGACGGTCAGCCCGATGCCCTCGACCGGGACGGTGTTGTCCCCTGCCCCTGGCCAGAGGGCCCGGTGCGACGAGGGATCGGACAGGCCAGCCATCGCCCAGGGGATCCGCACCCGCAGGGTGGTGCCTTCGGCCTGCCACAGGGCGGTCGAGTCGTAGTTCACCGCGCGTGGATCCCAGGTCCCCCAGCCGACGGCGCCCACCTCAGCCGCAGCGGGAGCCAGCGTCACCCCGGTGGTCGGCACGGTCGCCAGTCCCCGGCGTACCAGTTGGTAGGGCATCCAGCCGGACTGGGGAGCCGGGCGGTAGGCGGCGGGCAGGCCGTCGGCGTCCAGCCCGACCGGATCGACCTCCTGGCGCACCAGCACCTGGCCGGTCCTCGCCCGGGGCGCCAGCGACCAGATCAGGTCAGCGTTGCGATCGCTGGTGCCGGGATACGGCGGGCCGGTGAGCGGGCCGATCGGGTCAAGCCCGAGGACGACCGGCCCGTCGAGGGCCGTGGCCGAGCGGAACCGGAGGTCGAGGTGGAGGTAGCCCTCGTCGATCGATGCTGTGACCTGCTCAACCGGTCCGCTGGCCGTCAGGTGCTGCCGCGGTTGCTGGATCGGACCGGCCGGGTCGGTCGCGACGAGGCCGAACCACTCCTCCAGGCTGAGCGGGTCGTGCCACAGCTGCCGCCGGTCGCCGGGGACCTGGTGTTTGATGGTGTTCCAGGTTGATTTGAACCACTGGTCGGACCACAGGAAAAGGATGGCGCCGGCCATCCCGACCTCCCTGATCGCGGTGAGCAACTCGGCATTGATTTTCATCGCTTCCTGCTCTGTGTGGCCGCCCTGGTCCCGGCCGAGCGGGGCGGTCCGGGCCGAGCCGATCGAAGCCGGGACCCCGAATTCCGTCACCATGACCGGCATGCCCCGTGCCGCGTGATGAGTCTTGAGCAGCGAGAGGTAGCCGACGTACGGATCGGATCTGCCCCGGTACTGGAACTGGTTGATGTCCTGCTGGTAGTGCTGGAAGTCGGGGAAGTAGCTGTAGACGTGGTAGCTGGCGAACTGCCCGCCCGGCCAGGCGGGGGTCGCCGTGATGTGGTTGGCGTCGAGGCTGACGAGGTCCTCGGTGCGGTACGGCTCATCCGGGTGAGCCAGCGGATCAGTCGTCGGCCAGTTGACGAAGGCGATGGGGGCGGAGTCCCCATGCGCTGCGAGGGCGGCAGCGGTCTCCTCCATCCGCCATCCGAGCCAGCGTTCCGCGGGGCTCGCCTCCGGGGTCGTCGTGAAGAACCGGCCGGTCACCTGCGGCGCCCCGGGATTGCGATCGTTGGTGTCCCGGACGGCGACCGGTTCCCACTCCACCCCGATGAGCCACCCGGCGGTCCAGCCGGAGACGTCCGCCCGCCAGGAACCGGAGGCGTGGCCGGGGCGGTGGGGCAGGTCGAGGGTGCCGTACACCGCCGAGACCGCGTCGCGGAGCTCCTGGGCGAACGCCTCGGTTACCGGCTGCGCGTAGAGGTCACCCTGGGTCTCGAACGACATGTCAGGCAGGTAGACCCCTGGCATGACATAGAGCGGATCATCTGGATGGGCAAGGTTGAAGCGCCGCAATTCTGCGTAGAACGCCGGCGGGTGGATCGTGTAAATCCGCACGACCCGGATCCCCAGCTGCCGCATGGCTGCGAAGTCCCGGCGGTAGTCCTCCGCCGTGATCGCGAGCTCGCCGGGTTGATGACCGGGGGAGGTGCTGCCGAGGTTGACCCCGGCGAGGAACGACACCGGCCCGTGCTCGGTCGCCAGGGTGTAGCTGCCGTTGCCCGCGGCTGCCAGGGTGCGCAGGTCGCTGACCGTACTCGGCCTGGGCCGCCAGGAGTGCCGCGACCCTGCGGCCGCGACGGCTGCCAGCCCATCAATGCGGGTTCTGGTTGAGATCGTGTGCCGCCTCGTGGGTGCGCAGCCTCCCGTACTGGCGCCAGCGAGGCTGAGCACCAGGACGGCCGCGATCAGACGGAGCGTAGCGATCTTTACAGCGTAGCTGCCGGACCGGGTACTTTGGCCTGGTCAGGCGTTTCGGCGGTACTGCTCTCCCGGGGCTTCCGACCGGTACGCGAAGGTGGGGAACCGGGCCGCGCACGCCGCCAGGAACTCTGCCGGGGGCTCGGGGAGCGCCACCGAAGCCCCCGTGCCCGGATCTCGCCGCAGCATCCGCTGGGCGGCGAAGGACCTGACCCCGGCACTGGTGAGCTCCTCGACCAGGGTCGTGAGAGCGGCGCGGTCCAGGAACTCCGGATCGACCGTCGTCCGGACCTCGTGGTCCACGCCGCTGGCCAGCACCAGCCGCAGGCTCTCGAAGGCCCGGCCGGCGCTGGTGGCAGAGCCCGTCACCGCCTCGTACCGGGACGCCGGGGCCTTGATGTCCAGGGCAACCCAGTCGGTCATGGGGAGCACCGAGGCCAGCCGGCTCGGATGGGCTCCCGAGGTGTGCAGCCCGACGGCAAACCCGAGCTGCCGGACCGCCAGCACCGCATCCCGCAGCCCTGGCTGGAAGGTCGGCTCCCCTCCGGAGAAGACGACGGCATCCAGCAGCCCCCTGCGGCGCTGGAGCAGGGACAGCACAACGGACCAGGGCACCGGCGTCCGGGAGCGGGGAGCGATGAGGCCTGGATTGTGGCAGTAGCCGCACGACCACGGGCAGCCCTGGCAGAACACCGTCGCGACGAGCCTGCCCGGCCAGTCGCAGGTGGACAGCCGGGCCAGCCCCCCGACGCTGACCGGGGCGTCAGCCAGCATGGAAGGCGACCCGGTCAGCGTATTCCCGCTGCTTCCCGGTGTTGAACGAGGAGACCGGCCGGTGGTACCCCATGACCCGGGTCCACACCTCGCAGGGCTGGGTGCGCCCCTGGTCGTGGCAGGTTGGGCAGGTGGCCTGCTGGCCAGAGAGATAGCCGTGCCGCGGGCAGATGGAGAAGGTCGGCGTGATCGTCAGGTACGGCACCCGGAAGGTCTCCAGGCTGCGGCGCACCAGCGCCGCGCACGCGCTGGCCGAGGAGATGCGTTCCGCCAGGTACAGGTGGACGACCGTGCCCCCGGTGTACTTCGTCTGGAGTTCCTCCTGGCGTTCGAGGGCCTCGAAGGGGTCGTCGGTGAACCCGACGGGCAGCTGGGTCGAGTTGGTGTAGTAGGGCTGGGCCGGCGTGCCCGCCTGGCGGATGCCGGGGAACCGCCGCTGGTCCTGCCGGGCGAACCGGTAGGTCGCCCCCTCTGCGGGGGTGGCCTCCAGGTTGTACAGATTGCCGGTTTCCTGCTGAAATTCGACGATACGGGCCCGGATGTGATCCAGCAGCCGCACGGCCATCGCGTGCCCCTCCGGCGTTGTGATGTCGTGCCGGTCCTCCGTGAAGTTCCGGATCATTTCGTTGACGCCATTGACCCCGAGGGTGGAGAAGTGGTTGCGCAGGGTCCCGAGGTAGCGCTTGGTGTACGGGAAGAGCCCGCCCTCCAGATGCTTGCCGATCACCTGTCGCTTGATCTCCAGACTGCGGCTGCCCAGGGTCAGCAGCTCGTCGAGCCGGCGCAGCAGGGCCGGCTCGTCGCCGGCGTGCTGGTAGCCCAGGCGCGCGCAGTTGATGGTCACTACTCCGAGCGATCCTGTCTGCTCCGCGCTGCCGAACAGCCCGTTGCCCCGTTCCAGCAGCGCGGACAGGTCCAGCCGTAGCCGGCAGCACATGGAACGCACCATGTTCGGCTTGAGATCCGAGCCGATGAAGTTCTGGAAGTACGGCAGGCCGTACTTGGCGGTCATCTCGAACAGCAACTGGGCGTTGTCGCTGTCCCAGCCGAAGTCCTTGGTGATGTTGTAGGTGGGGATCGGGAAGGTGAACGCCCTTCCCGTGTCGTCCCCGGCGGTCATGACGTCGATGAACGCACGGTTGATCATGTCCATCTCCGGCTGGAGCTCGCCGTAGGTGAACGGCATCTCCACTCCCGCGATCTCGGGGACGTCCTCCCGCAGGTCCTCCGGGCAGGTCCAGTCGAGGGTCAAGTTGGTGAACGGGGTCTGGGTGCCCCAGCGGGACGGCACGTTGAGGTTGTAGACCAGCTCCTGGAGGCATTGGCGGACCTCCAGGTAGTCGAGGTGGTCGGCCCGGACGAACGGCGCGAGATAGGTGTCGAACGAGCTGAATGCCTGGGCCCCTGCCCACTCGTTCTGCAACGTCCCGAGGAAGTTGACGATCTGCCCGACCGCGCTGGTCAGGTGCCGCGGCGGCGCTGCATCGATCTTGCCGGGTACGCCACGGAGCCCCTGCTCCAGCAACGCCCGCAGGGACCAGCCGGCGCAGTAGCCCGACAGCATGTCCAGGTCATGGATGTGGAAGGCGCCATCGCGGTGGGCTGCGCCGACCTCCGGGGGGTAGACCTGTGACAGCCAGTAGTTCGCGGTGACCTTGCCAGCGGTGTTCAGGATCAGGCCGCCGAGGGAGTAACCCTGGTTGGCGTTGGCTGCAACGCGCCAGTCCGCACGATCGAGGTACTCCTGCACCGAGGTCACTGGGTCGATCATCGGCCGCTCGTGCTGGGCCTGGGCAGGGGTTTCCACGGTCGTGGCCGTCACGGTGGTGTGCTCCTCGCGGGTCGAGTCAGTTGCGCCGAACACCTTATATGGTGCCTGGAACCGCTCTATGCCCTACATGTCGTGGTGTCGCTCACCCGCGTGGTGTATAGGGGATCTGGCCGCGCCATCCGGCCCGGACCGTGGACTACGTGGCCTGGGTCAGGCCGGCGAAAAGCTTTGTCACCCGGTCCTGCTCATCGACGAGGTAGCTGGCGAACACCTGGTCCCTGCGGAGGTTGTCGGTCCATCCCCGCTCCGCGAGGGCGTCTGTCCACTCCTTGCTGTCGTGCATCTTCGTGATCATTTTTGTGATGGCAGCGCGATCCTCGGCCGAAATGCCGATCGGGGCAACGAGACCCTGCCAGTTCGTGAGCGAGGCGTTCACCCCGGATTCCTTCAGCGTCGGTATGTCGGAGTACCCGGGTACCGTCGCATCAGACGAGACCGCCAGAATCCGGAGCTTCCCGGCGGATACCTCGGACTTGTGGTCCGAAAGTCCTCCGGCGATCGCCTGGACGGTGCCCGTGACCAGATCTGTTGCCGCATCACCGGACGACTCCAGATACGAGGTCTTGGCGAAGGGGATACCGCCGGACTGGGCGATAAGCCCGACGAGCATGTGATCCGGCCCGCCCCGCGCGTCGCCGCCCCACTTGAATCCCGCCGGATTGGCCGTGAAATCTGCCATCAGGTCACCCATGGACCGGTATTTCGACTCCTCCAGCACGAAGATTGCTTCGAACTCCGCGGTCAGCGATGCGATGGGGGTGACCTGATCGAGACCGACCGGGGATTCGTTGACCGCCAGTCCGCCGATCGTGGACAGTCCCATGATCATGAGTCGATGCGGATCGCTCGCGCTCATGTTGACGAACTCCCGGAGGGCGGTCGTCCCCGCGGCGCCAGGGATGTTGAGCAGGTCGACGTCGTGACCGCCGGCAGCGCCAGAGTCTCGGAGCACCCTGGCCAGGACCCGAGCCGTGGTGTCGAAGCGGTCCCCGACGTCTGACGGGACGGTGATGGTCAGGTTCGTGTTCGGGTACGCACTGCCCTCGCCGCTCTCCCCGTCGCCGGTCCCGCAACCGGCAAGCGTGATCAACACTATGGCCAGACAGCCGCGACCCACCTTGGTGACGAAGTCCACAGGCCCTGTATCGGCGCCGGCGGCCGCGACTCAAGGCATCGGGGCGCATCGGGACTGGCTTTCGCCGTTGCTGGTACCGCCACCGGGGGCACGCAGGAACGCCAGTGCCAGGCCAGCGCCGGCGAGGGCGATCGCTGCAGAGGCCGCCAGAGTCACGTCCATTCCATGGGTGAACGCGGCCTCGACCATCTCCAGCAGTGGTGGCGAATCCAGCTGGCCCGCGAGGGCCATCCCGGCGGAGACGCTGTCCCGTGCCTGATCAATGGCTGCCGGTGGCAGGCCGTCCCCGGCGGACAGGTGATCGCGGTAGGCCGTGTTGAGCACCGATCCGAGGACAGCGACCCCGAACGCCCCGCCAACCTGCCGGATCGCGGCGAACACCGCTGAGCCTGCGCCGCTGCGCTCCGCGGCCAGCGTCTCGATCGCCGCGTTCGCCGTCGCCGGCAGGGCGATGCCGAACCCGACCCCGACGACCGTGATCCAGCTGGCCAGGAAGGCGGTGCCGTCGCCGGGATCCGTCGTCGCCCCGACCGAGAAACCCGCCGCTATCAGGGCGAAGCCTGCGGCCGACGTGATCGCTGGACTGAGCCGGGCCGAGCAGCGGTCTCCGAGCCCCAGTCCGACCATCATGCCGGCGATCATGGGCAGCAGGCGGATCCCGGTCTCCATGGCGTCGAAGCCGAGGACGGATCCCAGGTACTGAGGCACGACGAACAGCAGCCCGATCGTTGAGAAGGTCACCAGCATGGCCAGGACAGTGCCCCAGGCGAAGCCACGGGACCGGAACAGGCCGAGGTCGACTAGAGGGCCCCGGTTGCCGCGGGCGGCAACCGCGCGCTCCAGCACGACGAACCCGCCCAGCACGCAGCAGCCGATGACCATGCAGCCGATGGCCCAATGATCACCCCACCCCTGCTCCCCTGCCCGGATGAGGCCATAAACGCCGGTCCCCAGACCGATCGCTGAGACAGCTGCCCCCGCCAGGTCGAGCCGAGCCAGGCGCGTTGCTCGGGACTCCGGCATGACGATCGCGAGGACGCCGATCGCCGGGAGGATCAGCGGAAGGTTGATCAGGAATACCGATCCCCACCAGTAGTGGGTCAGCAGCCAGCCACCCAGCAGCGGGCCCAGCGGGTAGGAGGCGACCGCGGCTCCGGCGACGAAGGCCAGCGCCCGCTGCCGCTCGTGCTCGGCGAACAGCACCGACACCATCGCCAGCCCGAGCGGCAGGATGAATGCCGCGCCGAGGCCGAGCAGCAGGCGTGCGGCGATGAGCTGTGGAGGAGACGAGGCGTACGCGCATGCCAGCGATCCAGCGGCGAACACCACCAGTGCCGCGAGGA
>JAFGOK010000568.1 GCA_016926535.1 Micromonosporaceae bacterium
CGGACAGAAGGGGAGTTCCAGCCGTGACCGCGGTGGTGCTCGGCGCTGGTTCCTGGGGGACCGCGTTCGCCAAGATCCTGGCCGACGCTGGAAGGAAGGTCGTCATCTGGGCCAGGCGTCCTGAGGTCGCAGCGATGATCAGTGATGAGGGCAGGAATCCCGACTACGCGCCCGGAGTGCGGCTGCCCGATTCGATCACGGCGACGACGGATCCGGCGGATGCTCTGGCAGCGGCGGAACTGGTCGCCCTGGCGGTGCCGTCACAGACGCTCCGGGAGAACCTCGCCGGATGGGCCAGCTCGATCGCCAGGGATTCGACCCTGATCAGCCTGATGAAGGGGATCGAGGTCGGTTCGTGCATGCGAATGAGTGAGGTGATCACCGAGGTAGCGGGGGTTTCAGCCGACCAGGTCGCGGTGGTGTCCGGGCCGAATCTTGCTGGGGAGATCATTCTGGAGCAGCCGGCTGCGACTGTTGTCGCGTGCCGTGACCTGGACCGGGCGACGCTGGTTCAGCGGGCGATCAGCACGAGATACCTCCGGCCGTACACGAGCGACGACGTGATCGGGTGCGAGCTCGGGGGAGCGGTCAAGAACGTCATCGGGCTCGCCTACGGCATGGCGATCGCCTTGGGGCTCGGCAGCAACACCAGAGCCACCCTGATCACCAGGGGTCTCGCGGAGACCGCCCGGCTCGGCGTCGCGCTCGGCGCGGATCCACTGACCTTCTCCGGCCTGGCAGGGCTTGGGGATCTCGTCGCGACCTGCGTCTCGCCGCTCTCGCGGAACCGCACCTTCGGCGAGCACCTCGGCCGGGGCGAGACCCTCGAACAGGCCCAGACCGCGACCAGGCAGACGGCTGAAGGGGTCAAGAGCTGCCGGGCGATCCGTCATCTCGCCCAGCGAAACGGGGTTGAAATGCCGATTACCGAGCAGGTCGTGCGGGTGTGCCACGAGGGGGCCGACCCCAGGGTGGCGCTGACCGCGCTGATGAGCCGGGAGATCAAGCGAAGCGAGTGAGGCCACGATGTCGACCCTGGGAGATGCGATGACGGGTGGGGAACCGATCCGGCGGTACGGGGATGGAACGCGCTGCGTTCGGGCGGGGTTACCCCCGGCGGTTCCTGGCCACCCGCTGCGTCCGGGGCCGGTGTTCGCGGCGCCGTTCCATCTCGATCCGGTCGCCGGTCCCCAGCCGGGCCTGGACGACTATGCCCGGTACAACCACCCGACGTCCAGGGACCTGGAGGCGGCGATCGGCGAGCTGGAAGGCGGGGACTGCCTGCTGTTCGGCTCCGGGATGGCCGCGGTGAGCGGCGCCCTGCTGACGTTCGCCCGCCCCGGCTCCACGGTGCTGGTGCCCTCGGACGGCTACTACGCGACCCGCCGCTTCGTGGAGACCACCCTCGCCGACCTGGGGGTGACTGTGGTCACTGTCCCTACTGCGGGACCGTATCCGGCCCTGGGCGACCCCGTGCTCGACCACTGCTCGCTGATCCTGCTGGAGACTCCGGCGAACCCTGGCCTTGACGTCTGTGACATCGCCACGCTCGCGGCGCTTGGCCGGGCGGCCGGAGCCCTGGTCGCGGTGGACAACACCACAGCGACACCTCTGGGCCAGCAGCCGCTGGCCCTCGGGGCGGACCTGTCGATCGCGTCGGCGACCAAAGCGATGACCGGCCACTCCGACCTGCTGCTCGGCTATGTGTGTTGCCTGCGTCCCGATGCTGGCCGGCCTGACGGGGACGTGCTCGGGCGGCTACGGACCTGGCGTCGCGCGACCGGCGCCATCGCCGGCGCGTTCGAGGTCTGGCTGGCCCACCGGTCACTGGCCACGCTGGATCTCCGGCTGGCTCGCCAGGAGGCCAACGCGAGGGCGCTGACGGAGGTCCTGCTCGCCCATCCGGTCGTGACCTCGGTCCGGTGGCCTGGACATCCAGACGACCCGGCCGCCGCGATCGCCCGTCGCCAGATGTCGCGGATGCCTGGGCTGGTGACGTTCACCCTGCCAGATAAACCTGCCGTCGACCGGCTGCTCACCGCCTCGCGGTTGATCACAGCGGCGACGTCCTTCGGGGGCCTCCATACCTGTGCTGACCGCCGTGCGCAGTGGGGTGATGACACAGCGGAGGGGCTGGTGCGCCTGTCGTGTGGCATCGAAGACCCCGATGACCTGGTCACCGATCTGTCTGAGGCATTGGCGGCGGCCGGGCGAAGCGCGGATTGACTACGAGCGGTAGGGTCGGCCGCGTGACTTCCCAACGGCCAGTCCGGGTCGCCGTTGTCTTCGGCGGCCGCAGCACAGAGCACGCCATTTCCTGCATCAGCGCCGGGAGCATTCTCCAGGCCCTCGACCCCGCCGAGTTCGAGGTGCTCCCGATCGGGATCACCCGCGAGGGTCACTGGGTGCTGACCTCCAGTACCGCAGAGACCTTCGCCATCGAGCGCGGGCGACTGCCGGAAATCACCGAACAGTCGGGAAGCGCAGCCCTGGTCATTCCCGACCCGACGGTGGGATCGGTCGAGGTGGTCAACGCGACCGAGGGCGTGCGGATCCTTTCTGACATCGATGTCGTCTTCCCCGTGCTGCACGGTGCCTTCGGCGAGGATGGCACGATTCAGGGCCTGCTGGAGATGGCTGGCCTGCCCTATGTCGGGGCGGGGGTGTTCGCTTCAGCCGCTGGCATGGACAAGGAGTTCACGAAGAAACTCGCTGCGGTCGAGGGCATTCCGACCGGTCCCTACGTCGTGCTGCGCGCGGGGCAGGAGCTGTCCGAGGCCGACAAGCAACGGCTTGGCCTGCCTGTGTTCGTCAAGCCGTCCAGAGCGGGATCGAGCTTCGGGATCACCAAGATTTCCGACTGGGCGGATCTCGCCGAGGCGATGGCGGTCGCCCGCAGGATCGATGGCAAGGTGCTCATCGAGGCGGCGATCGTCGGCCGTGAGATCGAGTGCGGGGTGCTGGAATCGGACAGCGGAGGTCCGGCGCTGGCCAGCCTGCCCGCCGAGATCAGGGTCGTCCGGGACCATGAGTTCTATGACTTCGAGGCGAAGTACCTGGACGCCGAGGGCGTCTGCGAGTTCGATCTGCCCGCGGATCTGCCTTCGGAGGTGATCGAGCGGGTTCGGGACTACGCTGTGCGGACCTTCGAGGCGCTGGATTGTTCCGGCCTCGCCAGGGTGGATTTTTTCGTCACTCCGGAGCTGGACATCTATCTCAATGAGATCAATACGATGCCGGGGTTCACGCCGAATTCGATGTTCCCGCGCATGTGGGCGGTGACCGGAGTGGAGTACCCGCAGCTGGTCTCGCGGCTGATTCGCCTCGCGCTGAAGCGCCGGAGCCGCAACGGGTAGGTTGGGGCCGTGGCGAGGGGCATTCGGCGTCCTCGGGCCGACCCAGCACTAGGCCCTGGGTCTCCCAGATCCTAGATGTTGACGACTGAGCAGGTCAGAGTGCGGGTGATGCCAGGGACGAGCTGGACCTTGCTCATAATCATCTGGCCAAGTTCATCGACTGTCTTGGCTTCGGTGAGAGCGATGACGTCATAGGGGCCTGTGACCGCGTCGACCCGGACGACCCCAGCGATGGGCCGGATGTTCGATGCGACCTCCCGTGCCCTGCTGACCTCCGTTTGGATGAGGATGTACGCCTGAACCACGACACGACTCCTTTGTCTGTCACGTGCTTCTTTCGTAACCTGCTTCATCGTGTAAACGTTGCTGGATCAGAAGCTACCGCACGGAGACCTGGTCACCACTTTGAGAACCCGGTATGTCAGGAAGGTCCCACGGACCTCGCGGATGGCGCTGCCCAGACAGCGCGCGACAGCAAGCTGTGAACGGAACATTTCATGACGGTAGCCACAACTGGGGAATTCGGGCTGATCGCTCGGATAACAGCGCGGCTTGGAATCGGGCCGGCCTGCCTGCTCGGCCCGGGAGACGATGCCGCCATCGTCGCGGCGCCGGACGCCAGGGTCGTCGCGTCGACCGATGTCCTGGTCGACGGCAGGCATTTCCGGCGAGACTGGTCGAGCGCCGCGGATATTGGCCATCGGGCGGCGGCGGCGAACCTGGCCGATATCGCCGCCATGGGGGCTGTTCCGACCGCGCTGCTGGTCGCCCTGTGCGTTCCGCCGGACCTGCCGGTGGCCTGGGCGGAGGAACTCGCAGACGGGATCGCGGCTGAGGCGGCCCTGACCGGTGCCTGTGTCGTCGGGGGCGACATGTCGGCCAGCCCGACTCTGACCATCGCCGTGACGGCCCTCGGAGATCTGGGCGGTCGTCCGCCGATCACCCGTGCCGGGGCAAGACCAGGGGATATCGTCGCGGTAGTCGGGCGGATCGGCTACGCCGCCGCCGGATACACCGTGCTGTCCCGGGGATTCCGCTCACCGAAGGTACTGGTGGACGCGCATCGCCGGCCGCGGGTTCCCTATGCCGCCGGTCCGGACGCCGCCTTACTCGGTGCAACGGCCATGATCGATATCTCCGACGGGCTCATCGCAGATCTCGGCCACATTGCCGCCGCCAGCGGGGTGCACATCGACCTGAGCCGGGCGGCCTTCGTCATCCCCGACCAGATGCGGGACGCGGCGTCCGCCCTTGGCGTCGATCCGTACACCTGGGTCCTAGCTGGGGGCGACGACCACACCCTGGTGGCGACATTTCCCCCCGGCACCGAACTGCCCCCGCAGTGGCTGCCGGTCGGGACGGTTCTCGCGGCCCCGGCGCTGGTCACGGTCGATGGCAAGCCATACACCGGCTCCGCCGGCTGGGACCACTTTCCGGTGATCGGGCTGGGTTGACGCGGCTCTGGCCAAAACAATATGGGGGCACACGAGGTGCCCCCAGTGCGAACGCAGACGACCTTCGCTAGCCGCGGACGACCTTTCCGGCCTTGATGCATGAGGTGCACACCTGCATCCGCCGAGTGGTGCCG
>JAFGOK010000569.1 GCA_016926535.1 Micromonosporaceae bacterium
ACGTTCCGGAGTTGACTCATTTCGATGAGATGCTTGCGTTGCGCCCGCATGACGTCAGGCCCGCCAATCTGGCGGCGGATCACGCTCTCGTCCAGAATCGCGAAGAACCTCAGGGGATCCCGGCGAGTCAGCAGCGCCTGGCGTTCCATACGAACTCGAACACGCGTCTCAACGGACTCAGCGTCAAAGGCCGGGTCGGCGACGACGAGGGCGCGGGCGTAGTCCTCGGTCTGCAGGAGCCCGGGAACGACGAGGGCCTCGTAGTCGCGCATTTCCACGGCTGCGGACTCAAGCCCGATGAATCGAGAGTAGGTCGCGGGTAGATCCCCGAAACGGGCGAACCAGCCGCGCTGCTTGCCCTGCTTCGCCAATGCGAGCAACGTCTCGCGGTGAGCCTCGTCAATCACCTGATAGAGCTCAAGCAACTGGAGGAGTGCCCCCCGACGAACGCCTACCTTCCCCCCCTCGATTCGGCTGATCGTGCTCGAGGAACAGTCGACGTGGGCCGCGACGTCCTCTGTGGTCAGGCCAGCTTGTTCGCGCAGGTCGCGCAGTTGTTTCCCCAGCTGAAAACGGGGAAAGGTGGGGCTCTGTCCGGTACCCACAGACCACCTCCGACGTATGTATGAATGAGTCTTCCCGTCGGTCCGATGATGAGCAAGCCGGCATGCCTGCGCGATTCAGGCGCGGTACTCAGCAGCCCCATACCTGCCGCCTCGGTTGCGGCCTTCAGCGATAGTAGCCGGCGGCGGCCTGTGCGAACTCATGGCAGAAGGCATGCCTGTTCAGTTTGTTCGGAATCAGCGTCCAAGGTCTCGCAGGAATCCGAATCTTCCTCAACTGGCGGACTGGACTCGTTATCCGCCGCCGGGGTTGAGGAATCGTCTGAGGTGGGGGCCGGTTCGCTTGAATCACTCGGCACTGGGCTGTCCGGGGTGGCCGTGTCCGGAGCGGTGGTGGGCTCCTCTGCTGACGGGGCCACGGTGCTGTCGGTGCTTGGCGTGCTCGTGGCTGGCTCAACCGGTGGTGCCGCGGTCGGAGGGACCGTGACAGGTACCTGGGCGCTTGGGCTGGTCTGGCTCTGGTCGACGACGTACGCCGCTTGTGCTGTCTGGGTCGTCCACCGGTGCCGCTGGGAGGCATTTCGCGGCTGGGGTCGGCGAGGACCGTCCGTCCACGTTGGTGATGCTGCGGTCGCTGACGGGGTGACTGGCGTGGCGCTTGGGAAGCCCGAAGGGGGGTTGACGACAACGTGGTGGTAGCCGGGCTCTGCCAGCGCGGACGGCATGGCCGAGTTCGCCGTGTCAAGAGACGCGGTGCCGACAACGACCGCGACGAGTGTTGGAAGGGACGCCGACGCGATCAGGACCGCGAGGAGCGGCGGCCGGCTTCCGAACACCCGGCCCGGAGCGCGGGGCTCGGGGGCGAACTCGGCTGAGCCGAGCGAGAGACGGGACACGCGATACTCCTGGGTGCGAGAACGGTGAGATGATCACATGACATTACTTAAAGTGATCGTCTCTTACTCAACGAGTGATATGCGGTCTGGAATTGGTGGTATTACCACCGAGTTCCGATTGTTCCAATGGTCGACTACTTTAAGTAGTGAATCAACTCCGCTCGGTAATTGCCAATACTGGATCGCCCTGTTGTTATGAACTGCTCCTTCAATTGTGATGCCAAGGTGACGCTGGAGTCGACCGCACGGCACACAGACTTCGCAACACCGCTTCTCACGTGGGCTGCTGATGGAACGCTCCGCTGGCTGTTGCACGTCTTGCTCAGCCAGTGCCCCCTGAGGGACCGCCGAGGGGTACCGTTGTCGCAGTCATCGGGCGATGGAGCTGGCGACCACCGCGCGGGGTCGGGGACGTAAGGAGACGCGATGACATCCGAGGAGTACCAGCCGTATCAATCGGAGCGCCAGGAGCCGTACGAGCCCCCGCCGTACCCGCCGGCCACAGGGCACCGGCCGCCCCCGTCCGATCAGGGTCAGTACGGCCAGCAGATTCCTCAAGAAGACCAACGGTCCCCGTTCGCGCCCCCGCCGCACCTCACTGCTCCGATGACCCCTCCGATCGCTCCGAGCGTCCCCGGAGTGCAGCAGGGGGCCACGGTTCGGGCGACAGCCTCTGTTCCGCAGCCTGGTGCCGCCAGCGGCGGTCTGGGATGGTCCCAGCAGACGTCGGCCCCGCCTGCCTCGGAACGGGGGGGCGACGAGCCGACGCTCTATGGCCGGCAGCCCGGGGGTGAGGCGCCGCCATTCGGGCAACCCCCGTCTCCAGGGACAGGCGGGTACGGTCAGCAACCCGGTGGCACGCCTGGGATGTATGGGCAGCCTCCTGCGAGCGAGGCGGCGCCGTTCGGCCAGTACGCGGGCGGCGGGCCGGGGATGTATGGCCAGCAGCAGCCCGGGGTGTTCGGCCAGCAGCAGCCCGGCGAGTTCGGCCAGCAGTCGTTCGGCGGGCCGATGGGCGGGGAAGGCGAGTCCTCCAGCGGCATGTACGGCCAGCCTGTGGCCCCTGAAGTCACCGCAGAGTCGAAGAAACGTCGTACCCTGATGATCGTCCTTGCGGCTGTCGCCGTCTTGGTTGTACTCGCCGCTGGCGGGACAGGCGTCATGATGTACCTGACCGGGAAGAGCGGTTCGTCGTTCGCTGTCAATTCGTGTGTCAAGAAGTCTGGCGAGTCCGCTGTCTCAACGAGTTGCTCGGACGGCAATGCGTACAAGATCGTTACGAAGACCACAACCCAGGCGAACTGCCCGGATCAGAACCAGCCGTTTGTGATCATCGAGCATGATGACGGCGAGAATGACGTTTTGTGTCTGCGGCCCGCCAAAGAGTGATAGCGGCGGTGTGGGCCACGGAGTCGGCGAGTTTTACTGACGAGTAACCTACGGTGTCGTAACCTATGGTTCGTGAGCGTCAACATGGCACCCCGCCTGCGTCCAACTGACATCGGCAAGCCTCGCATGCGTGGATGGCTTCATGTCTATGCCTTTGGTGTTGCGGTGGTCTGCGGCATCGTCCTCTCGTCTCTCGCCGCGACCAGGCCAGGACGTGTTCCGCTGATCACGTGCGCCATCTACAGTGTCACCGTCTGTGCTCTGTTTGGGACGAGTGCCCTGTACCACAGGCGGGTGTGGTCCCCGGCTGGTTACAAGATTATGCGGCGGCTCGACCACTCAATGATCTTTATATTCATCGCCGGTACGTACACCCCATTGTGTGCTCTGCTGCTCAGCGAGCGGCAGTCGACCATGATCCTGTCAATCGTCTGGGGGGGTGCGTTCAGCGGGGTAGCGCTGAAACTGGTCTGGACTAACGTGCCCCGCTGGGTCTCGGCCCCGCTGTACATCCTGCTGGGTTGGGTGGCTGTCGCCGTGCTGCCGCAGATCATGCGGGGCGGTGGCGTCACGACCGTCGTGCTTCTGATCGTGGGGGGCGTGGTGTACAGCGTCGGCGCGGTGTTCTACGCGATGCGTCGGCCGAATCCGTGGCCCGCCGTTTTCGGACATCACGAGTTTTTTCACGCATGTACGCTCGTAGCGGCTATTTGCCACCATATCGCGATCTACTTCGCCCTGTACGCGTGAAAAGGCGAAGGTTCGCCTTGTCGCTCCGGTGCGGGATCGTCAATCAGACGATCTGATCATGCAGGCTTGCTGCATGACACCTCACACGCTTGTGCTGCTTCGGCACGGTAAGGCCGGATCTCCCCTGCCTGGGATGCCGGATGCTGACCGCTCATTAGTTGATCAAGGTAGGGCGGATGCTGAGGCGGTCGGCCAGTGGCTCGCCAAAGAGGGGCTGTTTCCCGATCTTGTGCTGTGTTCTCCGGCGCGTCGCACTCGGGAGACCTGGGACGCGGTGGACGCCAGGCTCCGGGCGGGATCGACTGGTGGGACAGAGGTCGACCCGACCGTGACCTACGTTCGGCAGCTGTACTCCGATGGGGTGGATGCGCTTCTTGGCCTTCTGGCCGGTATCAGTGACGAGATCGACAGGGTGCTCGTCGTTGGACACAACCCAACGGTCTCGGTGGTCTCGGCCGTGCTCGACCCAGACGGTGGATCCGAGAACGGCCTGAAGACCGCGAGCCTTGCGGTACACACGATCCCATCGGGGCAGTGGGCGGACTGCCGCAGAGGGGCAGCCCCGCTCGTCGCGACCCACGTCACCCGAGGTATCCCCAACCCGTGCCGCTCTTCGGAGTCATAACAACCGAACGCGAGCGAGGACCGCACTCTCAGGGGACTTGACTAACGGAAGGGGGCGTCATGCGTTGGAGATCGATCGGCTTGGTGCTCGCTGCTGGCCCGGTTCTCGTTCTGATGGGGTGTGCTTCCAACTCGACTGGTCCATCAGCCGCAGCCGGGTCTGCTGGCACGCCGACTGCGGCGGAGTCGCAGACCGGACTTCAGGCCGGTCCGACGCCGGGAGGCTCGCCTGCGGCGGAGGCAGTGGCCAACGCTTCGTCCACGGCGAAGCCGACAGTTCGGACGGGCAATCCCGGAACGAGAGGGGTTTCAGAGGGAAAAAATACCGTCTACGTTAATTCAGTCAATGTGTCGCAGATGACGACAACGCTTGATCCGGTCGACCTGTTCACGGGAGACGCGGCCATGCGGGCCTGCCAGCAGGACGGCCAAGAACCAGATGCCGAATGGTGCAACGACTACTACATCCGGAACAACAACAAGACGACCGTGACCGTCACAGTCTCAGACAACGTGACGATCACTCTGTATCACACTGCGGATGCAGATCACGTCTGCGGGAGCGGACCATCCACCATGACACCGTGCTCGGTCTCACTGGCCGAACTCGCGAGCGCCATAGCCGCGCGCAACTGGCCGATCCCGGCCGAGGTCACCGTGACCGGCGGTGCTGTGGCCGGTATTGCCGAGATCTATTTTCCCTAGCGCGAGCTCTGTCCGATGCCCGACACAACTCCCTGTCGAGGATACTGATGCTGCCCGTAACCATACTTTGAACAACATCGTTGATGGGGTACTCGCGTCGATCTGGCGGCGGAACAGGCGGTCGGGGAGGACCCGTCCAAAGGGGGACCCACATGATCATCGGTTTCACGGGCACATTTCTCGCCCCTAGGCGCCCAAGATTCTATACCGGCAAGCACCGGGCTGTGATCTGGTTCAAGATACCGGCCATCAGGCTCCGCTCGCGCCACTCGACCGATGTGGAGCGCGTCCTGAAACCATGCTGCTGACAGCCGTGTCGCTCAGCTGACAGTGGCGTTGGCTCCGCCGATCTCCCAACTCGGAACAGTGGCTTCCGGGCTTGTCCCGGTGTACTCCATGAGGACCAGCGCGATGTCATCGTCGAGTTGGCCGAAGACCCACTCGACGAGGGCGCTTTCCAGGGATGCGAGACCGTCTGCCACCGTTCCGTGGCCCAGGAGCCGCCAGGCTCGTTCGGCGGTTGGGAAGAACTGACCATCCCTGCGTGCCTCGGCTAGGCCGTCGGTGTAGAACAGCAGACGATCGCCAGGCTCAAGCCGCTCTACCCGAGGCAGGACAACGGGTCTGAATCCCAGCGGGGGCGCGTTGGACGGGGGGTCCAGCGGGATGACCGTGCCCCGACGCAGCAGGAGTGGTGGTGGATGACCGCAGTTGACGATCGTGAGCGTCCCACCCCGCTCTTCGACGAGTACTGCGGTAACGAAATCCTCGTCCCCGACAGAACGGGCAACGGCCCGGTCCAGATCGGCAACAACCGCGCGTAGATCGGCTCGTTCGTACACGACATGGCGGTATGACCCCAGCACGATGCTGGCGAGCCGGACAGCGTCCAGGCCCTTGCCCCGGACGTCTCCGACAATCATTCGTACGCCGTACGGGGTGTCGAGCGCCTCGTACAGGTCGCCGCCGATGTCTGCCGCCGCGGTGGCAGAGATGTACCTCCCGGCGATCGCCAGCTGGCCGAGCTGCGGGCCAATAGGGCGCAGTACCGCACCCTGCGCGACGGAAGCAAGGCGCGACAGCTCAGCGAAACGCACTGTCTGCCGCTGCCGGATGACCCCGACGACCGCGGCAATACCAGTGGAGATCATAATTCCGCCGAGGTTCAAGCCGACGGCAAGAAGTCGTCCGTCTTCCACATTCGCCCGGGACAGGTCGACCGCGCCAAACAGCACACCGAAGGTCAGCGCGGCGACACCGATTGCCACAACCTCACGCCAGGAGGAAAAGGCCGCCGCGAGGAACGGTGCTGCGGCCGCCAGGCCGACATAGTTGGCGACCGGGCCGTCAGCCACCTCAATCGTGGCGATGAGACTGAGCAACACGAAGGCCGCGCCAAGTCCGGCGCGGGCTTCTACGTTCAGGGTGCGAGTCATGGCTACGCCGAACAGCATGCCATCCAGACGGCAATGCGCCGCTCCGACGTTCGGGCGGGTCTGTGTGATTCAGGTTCGCGGTGGACAGCGGGTGGCCGAACGAACCCTGGTAGATCGACTACGCGAGCACCTCGTACTTGGCGGAAATCACGCCGGAACTCAGTGATGCGATTGATTTGAACGCGCCTCTTGCGAGATCCAGGCAGCGACCTTCGACAAAAGGTCCTCGATCATTGATCCTTACGACGACCGAGGAGCCGTTCGCCCGATTGGTGACCCGCACCCGGGTGTTGAACGGCAGCGTCTTGTGGGCCGCCGTCAGTCCGTCCGGATCGAACGACTCGCCGTTCGCCGTGGTCGAGCCGGTTGCGTAGTACGAGACCTTGCAGGTTCCGGTATTCGTTGTCGACGTTGAACGCTTCACGGACGGAGAGGGCGAGCTGGATGGGCTGCCCGTCTTCGACGGGGCCACCCGGATCTCGGCGCGGTCCGCCCGCTGGACGCTGCGGTCCGGCTCCGGGCTCTGCTGGGCGGAATCGTCAACGAGTCCTGGCGTTGCCGACGTGAGCGGTTGTTCGGCGGGCCCTTTACCGAGCAAACCGAGGGATGCGACAGCGGCTCCGACGAGTACGACCGTCACTGCCACGCCAACCAGAGCGGGCAGAAGCCTGCGGCCCCTGCTCCCATTCGGGGTGTCGTCCGTGCTGGGCTGTGCTGAGTGTCTACCGGCCAAGGCCCGTATCCTTTCCTCGGCAATGTGCCAGCGATGACCGTAACTACAACCTCGTCTGTTGAGTCAAATGGGTGCAGACCCTATAGTCAGTTTTGCCCCTGTATATGCGTCCGAAGAGACCCCGTACGGGGGACTGTTTGACCGATGCTCTTGATGTGTTTTTCTGATTACTTATGGTGAAACTTTGCTGTGGGGTTCGGATTCGGTCCTGGC
>JAFGOK010000009.1 GCA_016926535.1 Micromonosporaceae bacterium
GGGCAGGTGATCGGGTCCCAGCCAGGCCAGCTCGGCGATCGCTGCACGAGCAGGATCTTCTGCCCGGACCGTTGCAGGGTCCGGATCGTCGAGGTGAGCGCGGTGTCGAATGCCTGCATCTTCTGACGCGTCTTGTCCGTTGCCGTCTGTTCAGTGCTGCCGAGGATGTAGTCCGGATCGCTCCAGTAGGTGTCCGTCGAGGAGATGATGACGAGGCCGTCTGGGGCAGAGGTCAGGTGCTCTAGCGTACCTGTCCGGTACCGGCCGCACCGGTCGTTCCACTGCTGGTCGGCGCTTTTCTTGTGCAGGAAGCTATCAATGAATGGGCATGAGTTGGCGGTGGAGACAATCACCGGTCGGCCGAGTTCCTTGCCGGCCTGGATGATCCCCTCACTGAAGTGGTCGGCGTTCGAGTCCCCGACCAGGTAGACCGGGCGGCCGGGAGCGGTCTCGTTCCAGGTGCACTCCTCGGCCTCGTGCTCGTTCAGCGGCACCACCTTGGAGCACCCAGCATCGCGACCGGCATGGATCGGGAAGACGGAAGCCTGCTGGTCCCGCACGGTCGGCTGCCAGAAGGCATTGTGTGCGCAGACCCACAACCCGCTGGCCAGCACCATCGGGATGGCGAGCGTCGTCGCGACGAGGCGGAGCATCTGGGGGCGGGTCACCGTCGCGAGGTTCCGGATGGGTTGCTCGACCCACCGGTACGAGAGGAGCGACGGGACCAGGGACAGCGCGGCCGCGAGGAGGATCGCGTCCGGATTGTCGGGCCACAGCAGGCCGCCGAAGGCGATGAGGGGCCAGTGCCACAGGTAAATGGAGTACGACCAGTCGCCCATCTTGACCATCGGAGCGGTCGACAGCGCGCGGGTGACGGGATTCGACCCCTGGGTGCCGGCCAGGATGAGCAGCATGGTGCCGAGGACCGGCAGCAGGGTCCACAGCCTCAGGTTCGGGGTGGAGCCGCTGATGAACCACAGCGACCAGGCCAGCATGGCAGCGCCGAGCCCGCCGGCTGCCAGGGCCAGGCCACGCGAGGTGATGGCGAACCGCGCGATGCACAGGGCCAGCAGCGCTCCCGCTGCGAACTCCCAGGCCCGGGTGACTGGGCTGTAGAAGCCGAGCAGCCAGGGCGCGACGGGGAGTTCGTAGCCGGTCGAGCCGAGTACCGCCAGCCCGAAGGAGGCAGCGGCAATGAGACTCACCATGGCGAATGGGATGGCCCGCGCCCAGCGTCGGGCTCGCGCCCGCGCGGTCGCCAGCCAGCAGAGCGCGAGGATGGCGGGGAACGCGAGGTAGAACTGCTCCTCGACGGACAGGGACCAGGTGTTCAGGAGGGGATTGAGCTCAGCGGGCGCGTCGAAGTATCCCCCGGTGGTCTTGGCGATGACGAAGTTGGCCGAGAGGACCACCGCGCCGAACGCGGTCTTCGCCGTCGTCTGCTGGGGGCCGAAGGGCGACAGCAGGAGCGTCGACAGCACGACGGTCACTGCCGCGACCAGGGCGAGCGCCGGGGTCAGGCGCTTGAAGCGCCGGAGGTAGAAACGTCCGAAACGGATGCGACCGGTCGTTGCCCATTCGCGGCCGAGCATGGCGGTGATGACGAATCCCGAGATGACGAAAAAAACATCGACCCCAAGAAATCCGCCGGATACGCCGGTCCCGGCATGGAATGCGACGACCATGAGGACGGCGATCGCGCGTAGCCCCTGGATATCCAGCCGGTGACCTGGCCTGGCCGGGGGACCAGGGGGGAGAGTCCCGTCCGGCACCGATGCCCGGTCGGTCTGCTCGGGGTGTCTCTGCGGAGGTGCCAGTCGCTGCCTCAGATCCGATAGCACTCGTCGTTCACTCCCACGATCATTGTGAAACGTCTGCGGTTCGGAACATTCCGTCGATGCTTACCCGTCGATGCTGGTCCATGCAAGTGGTGTGGTCGCAGGGTAGGCCGCGCTGCCGCAGCCGCGACACATGACCCCAGAGGGCATCGTGGTCGCGAACCGGGGAGTGCGACCGGGGTAGCGGTGATACTTGCAGAGGTGGTTGGCGGTGAGCAACTGTTCGCCGCCGATATGGGCGCATTCAGACTCAAGCGGTATCGATGCACGGTTCACCGGCCTCGTCACCCGAACGGGATACCCAGTGGCCGAGGCTCCTCCCGCGGATCTCAGGGATGGCTGGTGGATCTGCCGCCTGGCCCCGTAGTACCCGGGCGCGGTCTCGCAGTGTTTGGGTGCATAGATGTTGAAAAAACGTATCAAACGATAGTTGCTGATGATTCAGCAACACAACCGTGTCAGGCTGCTGCGAGGAACCAGATCCGGCGAACGAGCGGTGGAGGCGATCGTGATAGTCAACACGACGAAGCACGGCGGCCTGGGCTGGCGCAGAGCCTCGGTGGGGAAGCTGCCGGCGGTGTCCTCGCTGCCCGATCCTGCCCTGCTCGGGGCATCCACCTCGGCCAGTGTCCCCTATCGTCCCCATCCGCAGGATCAGGCCATCCGGGCAGCGATGGAGGGCGAGGAATCGAAGCTGCTGGTACTGCACGGCGCCGCTGGCTCCGGCCGGCACAGGGTGGCATTCGCGGCAATCCACACGCGGCTACCCGACTACCTGGTGTTTCGCCCGCGCGACGTGCGGCAGTTGTGGCGGTTCGTCCGGTCAGCGCCAGCGGACCTGCCCACTGTTGTGTGGGTGGACCAGATCGACCTGGAGTGCTCCGAGGGTAGCGCCGAAGCCCTCACCACCCTGCTCGACCAGCGCGACCGGCAGGTGGTCGTCGTGGTTCTGCTGAACACGGCCGTCTACTCGCGATACATCCCAGCCCCGCTGTCGGTCGAGACCCTGCACCCCCGAAGGCGCCAGGTGGCGCGGCTGCTGGACCGTGCCGTGGCGTTCGAGATCACGAATCCCCCGCCCCCCGCCGTCGCAGCCTGGTACGAGTGGCTGTGCACGACGCACCCAGCGGCTGCGGAGATCGTGGCGACCTGCATGGCGTGGCAACTCGCAGGCGCTCGTTCCGTCCCACGGAGCGTGCTCCATGCCGCGTTCAGCCGCCGGTTCGGGTTCTGGGGAGGGTTCTGGAAGGCGCTGTGGCGGGCCAGCCAGGATCTCGATGGCGTCCGGGGGTTCTCCCGGCAGCCGGGCGGCACCTATGCCGTCGACCGCAGGCTCCTGGAGTCCGCGTACGGCAGGGCGATCGCGGTTCCCGGAGACCTCTGGCACCAGGTGATCAGGGAGGGATCCGGGCGGGACGCCTTCGATACCGGCATGGCCGCGTGGCGGCTGACCAGCTATGACGGCGCGCTGGAGGCCTTTGAGAAGGCGGCGGCCCTGGGAGCTCCGGAGGCCAGCCACCTGTACGCCGTCGTGACGGGCGAGGCAGGATGGCCGAAGAAGGCGGCGGCCCTGCTGACCCTCCTGGACGAGACGGACGGGGAGCGCCGGGTATGGCTGCGCATGATGAAGGCGAACTGCCTCGGCGAGGCCGGGCGCCATCTGTTTGCGGTCGCGGAGCTTGAGGTCCTGCTGCGGGAACCCGACTGCCGCGACGGCAGCATTGTGGCGTTCTGCGCCGAGCACTACCGCTGCCGCTGGCTGTGCGAGGCCGGAAGGGTCCACGAGGGACTATTTGCCCTGGAGACGCTCAGGGAGTCGTTCGCCGCGACCTACCCGAACAGGTACGCGAACCTGCTGGACATTCACCACACGATCGCATACTGGACCTCGAGGTTGTGCTGGGAGTCCAGCCCACCAGACCGGCACTGGCTGGAGGACTCCGTTCGGTTGTTCGACCAGCTCATCGCAGGCTACAACCACTCCTTCGGGGACAACCATCCCGCAGCGCTCCGGGCGCGCAACGACCGGCTGCGGGTCTGCGCCGAACTGGCCCTGGAGCTTCACGACCAGGAGGGTCTCCGCGCGATCGTCGAGGAGATGGCCAAGCTGGAACGGCAGGCCTCCCGCCTGTTGGGCAGGCTGAATCTGCGGACTCTGGAGATCCGGGGGAACCGCTACTGGTGGATGGCGGTGGCGGGGAACGTACCGAAGGCCATTCACCGGCTGCACGATCTGATTCGTGATTGCCATGCGACGCTTGGCCCGGCTCATACCTACACGCTTGAGACTCGCCGGAATCACGCGTACTGGCTTGCCCAGGCCGCGCGGGTACCCGGAACGGCGCCGTCGCCAGCAACGCTGGAACTGGCCATCCGGGACCTGGAGAGCGTCATTCAGACCGTGCGGGATTCCAGGGTCAGCGACCATCCGCTGGTGACGGACGCCCTTCGTCAGCTGGGAGAGCTTCGGGAGCGGCTCGGCGAGACTCGGATGGTCGGTGAGATGGTGCATCTGGCGATCCAACCGATGTATCAACCCAACGACGAGATCGCTGGCTTCGGACTGTTCTTCCTGCCCACCGCAGCCGGCGATGAGGAGGCAAGGCGGGACGTCCAGGCCATCAGCCAGGTGATCGTCCATGCCTTCGCGACGTTCGACCTTCCGGCCGAGGTCGGGGGCATGGACCTGTACATCGACATCACCAGGGAGTTCCTGACTGGTGACCTGCGGGTGCCGGTGGATCCCGGGCGCGTGGTGCTGGAGGTCGTCGAGACCGTGGAGTATGACAGCACGACCATCGAGGGGGTTCGACGGCTGACCGAGGAGGGTTTCCGGGTTGCGATCGACGCGGTCCACTGGGACTCCGCAGGCCAGGCGCGGCAGCACGTCTCCCATGTGAAGATCGATCTGAGGAAGATCGACGGCAGGACAGCGAAAAGGATCGCGGCGGCCTGCCTGACTCAGCCGCGACCCCCGTTGCTGATCGGCTACGGCATCGACGGGGAGCAGGAGCTGGCCTTTGCCCACGAGTTGGGATGCCACCTGCTGCAGGGCGGTTTCCTGGAGCATCCCCGCGTCCTTTCGGCTCAGGTGCTCCCGTCACTCGACTCTAACCGGATGCGGTTGGCTGCGAGCCTTATTGATCTTGAGAAGGTCGACCTCAGAGAGGTGATTGCCGGGGTGGAAGCCGATCCCGGCCTGACCTCGATCATTTCCAGATGGTGCGCCGCGACCGGGGCACAAACCCCGATCACCTCGGCCGAGGACGCGGTCACCACAGCTGGGCTAGCCAAGGTCCGTGACCTCGCCATGCTCCTGGCCGTCACACCCGTGGCCGGGGCGGACCACGGCAACCTCGTCAAGATGCTGACCTGGGGTCTGATGGGTGAGTCTGTCGCGAGACGGATGGGCGTTGCTGGCGGAAAGGCCTTCCTGGCCAGCCTCATCGTTGAGATCGCCAGCTATCTCGGCCGGCCGGTCGCGGACGTGGCCGCGGAGCACCACCTCGCGCCGGACATGGTTTCGGCCGTCGTCGATCGGCAGGGTCAGCTCGGTCAGGTGCTGAACCTCATCGCGATGTACCGGTCCGGTTGCGTTGACGCTGCGGCCGCTGCGGTGTCCAACGCCGATTTGCGCACGATGCACCT
Organism: Micromonosporaceae bacterium; assembly: GCA_016926535.1. Taxonomy (GTDB): domain Bacteria; phylum Actinomycetota; class Actinomycetes; order Mycobacteriales; family Micromonosporaceae; genus JABDRL01. The sequence continues at coordinate 5,487 of JAFGOK010000009.1, forward strand.
GGATGCGTTCCGGGAGGCGGTCGCCGTCGAGGCAGCCCTCCA
>JAFGOK010000570.1 GCA_016926535.1 Micromonosporaceae bacterium
CGAAGTCGTCGCATCCGCAACCGCCGGAGCGTTTGCCCTGCACCCGCCCGCACCGGTCACACACGGGCAACCGCTGCCCGCAGTTGGCGCAGTGGTATGCATCGGCATCGGGGTGCTCGTCTGGGGCTGCCTGGTCGTCATTGGCGGGGCAGGCAGGGATTGATCTGTCTGGCTGTTCAGCGTGTGTCTGGGGCATCGGGTCTCCTCACCCTCGGGTCCTGGGTGCCAGTTCTGGCATCCACCGCTCTCGCACCAGTCAGGACGGTTGGTGCGAGACGGTTGGGGGTCAGCGGCTGGGTTGGTCGGTGGCTCCGCAGCACGGGCAGGTGTGGGGGCATTTGGGGGTGCAGCCGCAGCCGCAGGTCAGGCAGATGCCCCGGGTGTGATCACAGGAGCACCGTGGGCAGGTCTGGCGCTGGGAGCGCTTCTGGCGGGTCATGACACGGGTCCTTTCCGGTGGTGGATGGCTAGCGCCGTTCCTGGAGGAGTCGTTGGGTGAGCAGGCCGAAGCGAATCCGGTCGTCGTCGTCAAGGATCATGGCGCTGCGGCCTGCTGCCTGGTGATCGCGGATCTGACGGCGCAGGTGGGCGGGATCGGCGGGGAGCACGGTGGTGCGCCCGTGGGCGTCGGTGACGAACAGGTGTTTGCGGGACACGGTGATTCCTTTCACGGGGTGGGTTGTCAGGGGCTGCGGTCAGATCACGATGAGGGTGGCGATCAGCAGCCATCCGTGGTGCCAGGACTGGTCCATGGCGTAGAAGCCGCCCTGCTGGGACAGCCAGACCGGGGATTTGCCCAGCCAGCGGCACATGGTGATCAGGGGGGTGCGCCGGTCGATGAGGTAGTGCGAGACGGCCGAGACGGCCAGGCCTGCCCCCAGGTGCACGGCACCCAGGGGCAGGCCGGTGCGCCAGGCCACGGCCAGGACCGCGACCAGGGCGGTGGCGGTGTAGGTGGCAACGTGGGCGGCGCAGGCGCGGCGGCCTGCCCAGCCGGGCAGGGATTTGCGTTCGGCCTGCGACTGGGTCTGTACCCAGTGGTCACCAACCTGGTGAGCGGCGACCAGGGTGATCAGCACGGTGGCGAAAACGGTCATGTGTCCGCCCCCACCAGACTCGGGCGCTGGCCGTTGACCGGTGCCACTGGGGTGGCAGTCTCCGGTGGTGCCGGTGGCAGGTACTTGCGCACGGTGGCGCGGGACAAGCCGGTGAGGGTGGCAAGCTCGCTGATGCTCGCCTCGGGGTTGCCGGCTGCCGCCCGTTGCACGATCTCGACGTTGCCGCTGCGGGCAGCACCCTGGTTGCCGCTGTGGTTGCCATGGCAGGAATCCGGGGTGACCTGCCCATACGTCCCACCGTCCGATAGGGCCTGAGCGGGCACCTGAGCAGGGTCAGTGAGCACCCCTGCCAGGCCCAGTGACGCGAGCGTCGGAGCACCCTCCATGGGCCTGGCCGCTGACACGTACCCATCGATCACGCCAATCAGGTACGCGGTCAGTGCCGCACCCAACGGGCCCACCGAGTGAGCCACGCCGGCCACCACACCCGACCCGGATAGCGACACTCCGCCGCCCGCAAGGTTCAGGGCGACGCTCGTAGCCAGGGCTGCCCACTCCACCGACGTCAGCCGCCCATCGGTGTGACCTCCGGAGGATTGCAGCACCGCCCGTACCACGATCGTCAGAACCACGATCGTCATCAGCGCGGGCTCGACCGCCCACGCTGCCCACCATCCTGCCGACGATGCGGACAGGCCTAGGGTGCGAGCCACGCCCAGCTGCACACCCGCTGTCGACCAGGCAGCGAATGCGCCCAGGATTGGCACTCCGATGCGCAGTGTCCACCGTCGGACGCTCGCGACCCGCAGCGCCCGAATCTCCGCCGATGCCTCGATCTGAGAGCGCAGCATCGCCCGTGTGCCAGCACGGGAGGCTTTCCGGTACAACCGGGACAGCTCGGACGCGTCACTGACATCCTGGGCACGCTCCCGACGTACCCGAGCAGCGGCACGCTTCCGCTCCGCCAGGTCATCCAAAGCGATGCGGTGATCGAGGGTGGACGTACGCCGTGCCAGGTCATCGTGACGTCGGACGTCAGCCAGGGCACGCTCACCGTGCAACCGGGTATCCAGGGCATCGGCGTCATCGGGGAGGCTGGTCGGCACCAGCAAACCCCGACGCTGGCGGTAGCCGCTCATGAGGTCACCGTCCAGAGCTGTTCCAGGGTGCTCATCGGGACACCTCCCCGGTCGCGGCCTGGTTCAGGGCCTCTTTGGCCAGGGCAATGTGTCGCAGCGCTTGACGGCGTCCCTCGGCCTGCTGCGGGGTGAGCCGCCCCTGCCAGTCCGAGCGCAACCAGTCGCTGGCGTCGCCCAGCAGGGCGTAGGCCGCAGTCCGCAGCTCCTCGAAGCTCGAGCATCCCTGGTCGGTCATGACGTCACCGCCAGCCGCTTCGCGGCGGTCAGGACGTCGATGAGCTCATCGACGTTGGCGGGGGTGAGGACGATCTGACGGGCGAGGTGCCGCGCGCTGCTGGTGATGCAGAGCGAGATGCCGCCCCGCTCAGTGGGGTCGATCATGAGCTCACCGTCGATGGCGGCAACCAGGGCAACCTGATCCTCGTGACGCCCGAACGGCGCCTGGTCGGCTTCGGCCAGCGGTGCGGGATCGTCGACCCCGCACGCCAACTCGGCGACCGCAGCGGGGCTCGGCCACCCGGTGAGCAGTCCGGCCGCTTCGGCGATTGCCGACCGGGCCGCCCGGATCGCGGTGCGCTGATCGGCCGGCACGCTCGTGTGCACACCAACCAGACCCAGCAGGGTCACAGCCTGTGAGAACAGCAGCTGTGCCCGATCGCCAGACGGCTGCCGGGTCGGCACAATGGCCGGATCAACGTCGACATACACCCTGACCCGGTCAGGGTCACGACGCATCGCATACGGCCGAGACACCGACGTGACGACCATGGCCACGGGCAGCGCGGCCAACGCGGTATCAACCTCGGCAGGCGTACCGACAAGACGGATCCGCATGGTGATCACCGTCCGTTCTGACTGGACTCGGTGACCGTCCAACCCGTGGCGACCAGGCCACGAACGAACGGGTGATTGATGCTGGTCGCGTGGAAGCGCCGGACCTTCCGGCCACGCCTGGCCACGAACGGCATCATGGCGGTCTTGGGCGGGGGAGCCTTGGGGTGCTGGATACTTGCCATCGGGTCGAACTCCTTAGCAGTTCGGTCAAGGGCCCCGAGTGGCGTTGCCTCGCTGCTCGGGGTTCGCTATCTCACGGCCGTGTCACGGCCGGTACGGTCTGATCCCTCATCAGCTGGTTTCAGCTGGACTTCGGGACCGCCGCCGAACTGCTGTTCTGGTTTTCGCCGATCTTCGGTGGTGCCGTCCGGCTACCCGCCTAGATCACTGGCAGTGTGGGGGTCAGGGGTTCGAGTCCCCTCAGCTCCACCCATATTTACCTGCGAAAACGCACTGTTCTTCCGTCCAGTGGGGACAGTGCGTTCATGTATGTGTGCACGATGTGTACACCGGCTGATCTTGGCTGTGTCACCCTTCAATTGATCTTGCGGTGCGAGGGTGCGACTGCGTGGTCTCTGACCTGCACAAACGGAGCAGGGGGGCGCGCTGCGGGCTTGACGACAGCGAGGGGCCGTCACGCCAGATGCTGAGATCATATGGCGCAGATCACGATCTGGCGTCTCGCCAAATGGGATGCGATCTCCGATTCTGATCCCGACTGCTGCCTGCAGGGTGAGTCTGGGATTCCCTGCTGCAACGCGCCGAGCAGGTGCGTGCCGATGGGGCCGACTGCGGGCCCGTGCCCGGATTGGACGCCGGTCGGCGTGTCACTGATCGACGGGCAAGTCGATCGGCGTACCTGTATGTTCGGCCACATCGTGAAGGCCAAGAACGCGATCGACGATGCCAGGGACTGGAGGGAGCGCCCAGTGAACGCTGACCCGGTGCACGAAGTGTTCGGCGATGAGCCGGTCGAGTTCGCCACGGCTGGCGAACTGGCCGACCTGATGAGGCGTGTGCCGGCCGAGACACCGGTGGTTGTCGCCCACGCCATCCGGATCGACGAGGCCTTGGTCGGCAGCGACGACGAGGAACGCACCGCCGCTGCGGCCCGGGCGCTGGTCCTGCCCCAGATGGTTCGCGTGGCCGGAGACCTTGAG
>JAFGOK010000571.1 GCA_016926535.1 Micromonosporaceae bacterium
CAGGCAGGAGGCGACCTGGCGGATCTGGTGGCCGTAGCCGTCGCCGTCGAACGGGGCGGCGATGGTCTCCTCGGGCAGGCCGGGGCGGCCCAGGCTCACCCCTGCCGCCCGGTGGAACGGTGGCCCCAGCCGTAGCCATCCGTCCGAGCCGGTGACCACGGCCTGTCGTGGCAGGTCGGTGACCAGCGACATCGTCGCGGTGGTGGCCTGTTGCCCGGGGTGGGTGAGCAGGACCGAGGCATATTCGTCGACGCCGCTGGTACCGATCACGGCGGCCCCCGTAACCACGGTCGGCGGGCCGAACAACATCGTGGCCAGCGACAGGGTGTACACCCCGACGTCCAGCAGCGCCCCACCGCCCAGGCGGGGGTTGAACCACCGGCCCGCCGGATCGGGGTCGGCGCGGAATCCGAGGTCGACGGTCAACAGGTGCGGGGTGCCGATGTCGCCCCGGGTGACCAGGTCACGCAACAGTTGGGTGGCGGGCAGGTGCCGGGTCCACATCGCCTCCATGAGGAACAGGCCCCGGTCCCGCGCATAGGTGATCATCTGGGCGGCCTCGCGGGCGTCGATCGCGAACGGCTTTTCCACCAGGACCCCGCGCCCGGATTCCAGGGCCAGCATGGTGTGCTCGTGGTGGTAGACGTTGGGGGTGGCCACGTAGACGACGTCCACCGCCGCCCGCTGGCACAGCCCCTGGTAGGAACCGTGGGATTCCGGAATGCCGAACTGGGCGGCGAACGACTCCGCCCGGTTCGTTGACCGAGAGCCCACCGCGGCAAGCCGGCAGCCGGGGGTGGCCTGTATCGCCGTAGCCATGCGGTGGGCCATGTGCCCGGTGCCCAGCACACCCCACCGCACCACTCCGTTCACGCCCCCGGATGGCTGGGTGCGCCCAGCCGCAGGTAAGTGTCCTCGACCAGCCGGACCCGCGACTCCAGCGGCTCCGGGAAGGAGATCTCCCGCCAAGGGGTCCCGGTGGTGTCGATCTGCGCGAACGAACGCGTCACCCGCTCGTTGACCGCGCGCTTGCGCCGCATGTGGGGGCGATCGTCGACGAACGCGAGAATCTCGTCGGCGTAGGCGGGTACCGGTTCGGGGGTGTCGACCATGCGGGCGTAGGCGGCCATGGAGAACCCGCCGATATGGACCAGGTTAGGGGTCTCGTGGTAGCAGATGGGCAGCCCAAGGAAGCTGTAGGCGAGGTTGACGACCTTCGGGGGGACGAAGTCGAAGTCCGCCAGCCCGTGCTCTGCCAGAAACGCCCGGAACGGTGCCGCGCAGGTACTGGTGCCGGTGTACTTGTCGGGCACGACCTGGCATTCGGTCATGACCCGGTCGAGGGTGGGCCGGTGGAAGATCCCGAAGTAGGAGCTGCCCAGCGGCAGGCCGTCGGCGGTGCGGTTGTGCGGGCCGGAGATCTCCCGCTGTCCGTCGGCCACGACCTGGTCTGTGGGCTCGGCCCAGATCGGGGTTCCGGAGAACACCGCCTCGTGGTCGTGAAGCAGTGGTTCGAACTCGCCGGCGATGTCGGCGGTGACGAGGATGTCGGAGTCCATGAACGCGAACGTCTCCTCATGGGGGTGCCCGGCCACCAGCGCGGTGAGGGCCTTGCCCAGGGGCAGGACCTCGGTGGTGTCCAGCACCAGCGTCGACAGCCGGTCACTGCTGTCTGCGGCCTGGGCGAGGATCCGTTGCTCGTCGAGGGTGCAGTGGTTGGCCACTAGCCTGAACCGCCAGGGGGTGTGCTCGACCAGCAGCGGGACGAACCGTGCCAGGGCGAGGGTGCCCGGGGTGTAGATGACGTTCATGGTGATGTCCATGCCGCTCCCTTCGCGCTCAGGGCGTCGTCGACCTGGCAGGCCGTCGAACCGCCGTCGATGATCAGTTGGAGGTGGTGGGGTAGGCCGTGGTCGGCAACCGTGCGGACCTGGCAGCCCCGATCCCGCAGTGCCATCGCCAGGGCGTCGCAGCCGGGTTCGACGTGGACGAGGACCGTGCTGGACTGGCTGGGCACCCAGGTCAGACCGGCGGTGGTGAGGGCCTGCTCCACGCGGTGGCGGGCTGCGGCCACCACCTGGCGATTGGCGTCGACGGTGGCCCCGTCCTGGATACTCGCGGTGGCTGCCGCCTGGGCGAGGGCGCCGACGTCGTAGCGCAGCACGGTCGGCCCCGAGCGGGCCAGGACCTCGGGGTGGGCGATCAGGTAGCCCACCCGCAGCCCGAACAGACGGTGGGCCTTGGAGAAACTGCGGCACACGACGATCGGCGCCCCCGAGGCGACGATCGAGGCGAACGCCCGGTCGACCAGGGTGTCCTGGTACTCGCCGTAGACGTTGTCGAACACCACCAACGCCCCAGATGGCAGCGTGCGGGCCAGGGACACCACCTCGGGCAGCGACACGGTGGTGCCGGTGACGTTGTGGGGACTGTCCAGCAGTACCATCCGGGTCCGGTCGGAAAGCTGCCAGGCCATGGCCGGCAGGTCGTGGCGGTAGTCGCGCAGCGCCACCGCCCGGCCCCGAAGCCCGTAGGCGGCGGCCAGTTGCGGGTACAGGGCGAACGACGGTGCGGAGTGGACGATCTCCCCACCGGCGGAGGCGCAGCGGGCCACCAGGCCGTGCAGCAGGCTCGCCACCCCCGGCCCCACCAGCACCGCCTCCACCGGCACCCGGTAGCGGGCGGCGATCGCCACCCGCAGCCCGACCGCGTCCCTGGGCGGGGCCACGCTCAGGTCCACCGGCGCGGCCAGGGCCGCCAGCGCCGCGGGTGAGGCGTGCTGCTCGGTCACCGGTGGCCGGTTTCGGACGCCGGCACCCTCGCCGTGGTGGGCGGGGCCAGCCGGTGGTGGGCGAGGAACCGCTGGTGGGAGTCGTCGACCCGGCGGGTGGCCAGCAGTTGCTCGACCAGCGGCGCTAACCGGCGCAGGGCCCCGTCGTCGGACAGGTCGGCCGCCAGGTGCGTGCCCCGGTCGGCCAGGCCGGTGGGGCAGCCGGTCACCCACCCCTGCACCGAGTGCTTGAGCGAGTAGAAGCCCTCCTGGCAGTACAGCGGGCAGCCCTCGCAGCGCGGCGCCCGGTAGGTGTAGGCCGAACTGCTTTTGACCCGGATCTGGAATCCGGCGTCGTCGAACCAGTGGATCTCGCAGCCCTTGCGGTCC
>JAFGOK010000093.1 GCA_016926535.1 Micromonosporaceae bacterium
GAACCGCTCGGGCTCACGTAGTACGTCGCCGATCCAGCAGCCTGGGCGGCGGAGCCAAACAAGGCCGTCGAGAGAAATGTGGCGAGTAACGCAAGAGTGCTGCCGAGAATTGCTGTCGTTCGAAAAGTGGCCGTCATCGGTCGCTTCTGCATAAGTGGCAAGTACCCCGTGGTTGTTGGCGGAACGATCGTTCCGTGCCTGACAGTGGCACCGCCCGCGATGCACCCCGGTCAGGGGGCAATAACTATCGCGTGGCTGGTGAGGTCATGCACTAGGCTGCCCAGCCACAGTTACGGACCGCGATCCGTACGGGTGCCATTCGGTGGTCGACCTTTGCCCGCCACGGCCAAGACGCAACCAGCGCCATGCCACTTCACTCTTTCGTAGTGTATTGAAAGATTAATAGTTCTATGAATACTTTTTATATTATCTTTCATATTTTTCAACGACAAGCAAAATATAGACGAGATACTAGGATTCGCATAATTTTGTCGCCGCCAGGGCCGGCGGCGCGCCAGGGCCGGCGGCGCGGAGGCAACAGCGCGGAGCCCTGTGGTTGTGCGGAGCCTGGCCGGCGCTATTGGCCCCCCAAGGCTCCGCAGGACCACGGCACTCCGCGCTCCTGGCTCCTGACCGACCGACCTCTGGCCCCCCTGACTCCTTCCTGGCCCCTTGCCCAGCGCCCGGGGCGTTTCAGGGAGTCAGGGCGACGAACACCGCCTTGGTCTGGGTGAACTCCTCGAGCGATTCCGGCCCTTGCTCCCGCCCGTACCCGGACTGCCGGTATCCCCCGAATGGAACGGTGACGTCGAGAATGCCCCAGGTATTCACCCAGACGGTCCCCGCCCGCAGCCGGTCCGCCACCCGGCACGCCCTGGTGACATCCCGGGTGTGCAGGCCAGCGGCCAAGCCGAACACCGTGCCGTTCGCCAGGGCGATGGCCTCCTCCTCGGTGTCGAACGGCTGGACGGTCAGCACCGGCCCAAAGATCTCCTCCTGGACGACCTCAGTGGCCTGGCCCACCCCGCCCAGCACGGTCGGAGCGAAGAAGTAGCCCTCCAGCGACTCGATCTGGTGCCCCCCGGCCAGCAGGACCGCACCGTCGTCCCGGACCGCCCGCTGGACGTACCCACGTACCCGATCCAGGTGCCGCTGGCCGGCCAGCGGCCCGATCACGGTCTGCGGCGAGAGCGGGTCTCCGACGGGTACGGCACTGGCACCGGCGGTGACCCCGGCAACAACCGCATCGAACACCGGCCGCTCGACCAGCAGCCTGGTACCGGCGGCGCAGAACTGCCCGGTGTTGAACACGAAGGCGTTGACACTCGCCGCGATCGCCGAATCCAGATCGGCGTCGGCGAAGACGATGTTCGCTGACTTCCCGCCGAGCTCTGCCGTGAGGCGCTTGAGGGTGCCAGCGGCTGCTCTGGCGATCTGCCGCCCTGTGGCCGTCGAACCGGTGAACGCGATCGCGTCAACGCCCGGATGCTCGACCAGGCACTGCCCGGTCTCCCGCCCCCCGGTCACGACATTGAACACCCCGTCCGGCACCCCGGCCTCCGCGAGCAGCTCTGCCATGCGCGCGGCAGTGAGCGGGGTTTCCTCCGCCGGCTTGTGAACCACCGTGTTGCCAGCGGCCAGCGCCGGCGCGATCTTGATTGCCGACAGCACGAGCGGGAAGTTGAAGGGAGTGATGGCCGCGACGACCCCCAGCGGTTCCCTGCGGGTGTATGCCAGCACGGGGGCTCTGGTCGGCCTGGTCGCGCCGTCGATCGACCAGGCCAGGGCCGCGTAGTAGTCGAAGAGCTCGGCCGCCAGTGGACAATCGAGCATAGTGGACAGATGTAGCGGCTTGCCGGTATCCAGCGTTTCCAGCATGGCCAGCTCTTCCTGGTACTGCCGGATCAGACCGGCGACCCGGGAGAGGATGCCCGCGCGGTCACGCCCGGCCATGCCCGACCATGCTCCGGCGTCGAAGGCTTGGCGCGCGGCTGCGACGGCCTGCGAGACGTCATGGGCGTCGGCCTCAGCGGCCGTCGTGAGGACGCGCCGGTTGGCTGGATTGATGATGTCCCGGCACTGCCCACTGTGGCTTTCGTGCCAGGCCCCGTCGCGAAACAGCCCGCTGGGCGGCAATCGGAGTTGGCGTTCGGACATCTGCCCGCCAGGTTCGAAGGGGTGCTGCCCATCATGATTCGTGGTATTCATGATGCGAATTCTATGAATATTCGACCCAACAATGAGCGCCCTAGATTCATCGATCATTGACAACCGAACGCTGTGAAGCGCCGACCTGCGGCAATCAACCACCTTGGAGGAGTCGTGTTTCAGACAAGGGCAGCGGTGTCATACGGGCAAGGCACGCCATTCCAGATGGAAACGATCAATCTCGATGAGCTCCGCTCGAACGAACTGCTCGTCCGCATGGTCGCAACCGGGCTCTGCCACACCGACCTCAGTGTCCATGCTGGCCACGTGCCGTGCCCGATGCCAGGCGTGCTGGGGCATGAGGGAGCAGGCATGGTCGAGGCCGTCGGAGACGCCGTCACCACCGCCGCCCCGGGTGACACCGTGCTGCTGTCGTTCTCGTCCTGCGGGCGGTGCCACTGGTGCCGTGCGGGACGGCCGGCGCTGTGTGAGGCGTGGCTGCCACTCAATCTCCTGGCGGGGAGCCGGGCGGACGGATCTGCGACCATGCGTCGCGCCGATGGAGGCGAGTTGCACGGGCACTTCTTCGGGCAGTCGTCGCTGGCGGAATTCGCGCTCGTCGATGAGCGCAGTGCCGTGGTCGTTGCCCCCGACACCCCGCTGGAGGTGCTCGCGCCGCTGGGATGTGGCGTTCAGACCGGAGCTGGCACGATCTTCAATGTCCTCAAGCCGCGCCCCGGGGCCAGCATCGCCATTCTCGGCGCCGGCTCTGTCGGCCTGAGCGCGGTGATGGCCGCGGCCCTCACCCCGGCGACCACCATCATCGCGGTCGACCGCGTCCCGTCCCGGCTCTCGCTGGCCAGGGCACTCGGCGCGACGGACACCGTCGACGTCACCGAGGCAGATCTCGGGGAGGCGTTGCGCGACCTCACTCGAGGCCGCGGGGTCGACCTGGCGATGGATGCCACCGGCAGCACCGACATCATCAGCGCAGCCGTCCCCTGCCTCGCCATTGGCGGGAGGCTCGCCCTCGTCGGAGCACCGCCCTTCGGGTCGACCATTCCGGTCGACGTCAACGGCATGCTGACCGGGCGGTCGGTGGTCGGTGTCACCGAGGGAGACGCCGATCCTCACACGCTGCTGCCGATCCTCGTGAGCCTGTATCACCAGGGCCGTTTCCCAGTCGACCGCCTGGTCAAGACTTACCAGTTCGAGGAGCTCGAGCTAGCGGCTGAGGATCTTCGGTCGGGCCGGACGGTCAAGCCAGTCCTGCTCTTCGGCGCTGCCTCCGCATAGCAGAGCAGGCAGCAGAGCAGGCAGCCGGGCAACAGGCCCTGCCGGCAGGCCCGAACAACAGGCCCTGCCGGCAGGGCAACCAAAACGAAACCGCTTCCAGACCGAAAAATGAGCATCCGATCGCCTGACTGCCGA
>JAFGOK010000572.1 GCA_016926535.1 Micromonosporaceae bacterium
CTCGTTGAGCTGGATCGGCAGGTGACAGCGGCGTTCGATGCGAGGGAGGCGGGATTGTCCGTTGACCCAGCTGAGGGGTCGCTGGTGAAGGCAGGTGTTTCGTGACCGCAGCGCAGCCCGGTCCCTATGCTGCCCCCATCGTCTACGCGCCGCCGGAGCAGGACAGGATCACCGCCTTCGTGACGCGGCTGGTCGATCGGACGCCTCGTTGGGTGGGCCCGGTTGCCTCGTTGGGAGGCATCCTCGGCGCTGTGGCCTACACGCTTGCGGTCCATCCGACGTCGTTGTGGGCGTCGACCCATCCCACCTGTCTGATGCGGGTGCTTACCGGTTTTGATTGCCCGGGATGCGGAGGGACGCGGTCTGCCTGGTATCTGATCCACGGCGATCTCGCCGCTGCCGCCCGGCACCATGCCATCTTCGTGTTCGCCGTACCCTTCATGGCGTACATGTACGTCGTGTGGATGCTGAACACGCTGTTTGGCCTTCGGCTGCCTCAGCTGCGCCTTTCCACTCGGAGCATCATGCTCCTGATGGCGGCGTGGGGGGTGTTCTCCGTTGTGAGGAACCTCCCCTGGGAGCCGTTCACCTTCCTGTACGTCTAGCGGGAGCCATTCGTGTCGAAGATCGTTGAACCGCGGGTCACCGTCATCGGGTACACCACCTTCGTCCCACCGGCGGACGTTGACTGGTCGACTGACGCGGACGGCGGTCAGGCACTTGCGGAATTCGCTGGCCGGGCCTGCTACCAGTCGTGGAACAAGCCCAACCCGGCGACCGCGACGAATGCCGGGTACCTGCGGCACATCCTTGAGGTTGGCCATCTCTCCGTGCTGGAGCACGGCACCATCACCATCTACCTGACTGGCGTTTCCCGCTCATTCACCCATGAACTCGTTCGACACCGGCATTTCTCCTATTCTCAGCTGTCGCAGCGCTACGTGCCGGAATCGGAAGCGGCCATGGTCGAGCCAGACGTCATCGCGGCCGATCCGAAACTCCATGATCTGTTCGTCGAGGCAACCGACGCTGCGGTCGCCGCGTACACTGATCTGCTGGACGGGCTCCAGCAGCATTTCGCGGCGGCGGACGATCTGGCGACCAGCAAGACCCTGCTGCGCAAGCAGGCGCGTCAGGCGGCTCGGGCCGTGTTGCCCAATGCGACAGAAACCCGCATCGTCGTCACCGGCAACTACCGGGCGTGGCGGCACTTCATCGCGATGAGGGCGACAGAGCACGCCGATGTTGAGATCCGCCGGATCGCCATCGCATGCCTCCGGGCGTTCCAGAAGGTCGCGCCGAACGTCTTTGCCGACTTCGCAATCACCGGGCTTCCAGACGGCACCGAGATCGCGGCAAGCCAGTTCACCTGGGAGTCCTGACCCCGTGCGGCCATCTTGGCCTCGTCGCTCGCGCAGAACATCTCAGGAGCTGGTCTGCGGCCCAGCCCACACCTTGTCACACGGCACGTTAGGTTATCTCTATGACTCGCACGGCTGACGATCAGCGCCGGCCCTTTGGCCGGCTGGTCACCGCCATGGTGACGCCCTTTACCTCAGACGGTTCCCTGGATGTCGAGGGTGCTGCGACGCTCGCCCAGTACCTGGTGGACCGGCAGGGCAATGACGCCTTGGTGATCAACGGCACGACCGGGGAGTGCCCAACGGTGTCAGACGCGGAAAAGGACCAACTGCTCCGGATCGTCATCGAGGCGGTCGGCGACCGGGCGCAGATAGTCGCCGGGGTCGGCACCAACGACACCCGGCATTCGATCGAGCTGGCGCGGGCTGCGGAGCGGGCCGGGGCAGACGGCCTGCTCGCCGTGACGCCGTACTACAACAAGCCACCGCAGGCCGGGCTGGTCGCCCACTTCACCGCTGTCGCGGATGCCTGCGATCTTCCCGCGATGCTCTATGACATCCCCGGAAGGACGGTCATCCCAATCGAGGTCGAGACAATGGTCAGGTTGGCTGAGCACCCGCGAATCGTGGCGGTCAAGGATGCCAAGGGCGACCTGAACGCGACCTCCTGGGTGACTCGCCGGACCGACCTGGCCATCTACTCCGGCGACGACAAGAACACGCTTCCGCTGATGTCCGTCGGAGCGGTCGGGGTCGTCGGGGTGGCAACGCACCTGTTCGGGCGGCAGACAATGAAGATGATCCAGGCGTATGAGCGAGGCGCCGTGGTCGAGGCACTGGCCATGCATCATCGCCTGCTGCCGGTCTTCGACGGTTTTTTCCGCACGCAGGGAGTGATCATGACCAAGGCGGCGCTGCGCGCGCACGGATTGCCGGCGGGGCCGGTCCGCCTGCCTCTGGTCGACGCCACCCCGCAGCAGGCCGCGCAGCTGAGAGAGGATTGCGCCGCAGCTGGCCTGACCCTCGGATCTGCCGCATGACCGAGTCAGCCGCTGGTCCTGGAGCCCCGGAGCTGCCCGCGGGCGGCCTGAGGGTCATCCCGCTCGGCGGGCTCGGCGCGATCGGCCGGAACATGACCGTCCTGGAGTTCGATGGCAGACTGCTGGTCATCGATTGCGGGGTGCTGTTTCCCGATCCCGAGGCGCCTGGGGTCGACCTGATCCTGCCGGACTTCTCGGCCATTCTCGATCGTCTTGGAGACATCGAGGCGATTGTGCTGACCCACGGCCACGAAGATCACATCGGGGCCGTGCCGTACTTCCTGGCGTACAAGCCCGACATCCCGCTGGTCGGATCGCAGTTCACTCTGGCCCTGGTGGAGGCGAAGCTCGCGGAGCGACGGATCGACCCGTACACCCTGACTGTCAAGGCTGGTCAGACTGAGCGGATCGGCCCGTTCGAGTGCGAGTTCTTCGCCGTCAACCATTCGATCCCGGATGCGCTCGCTGTTGCCGTGACGACTCCCGCTGGGGTCGTGCTGCACACCGGCGACTTCAAGATGGATCAGCTCCCCCTGGACGATCGGCGGACCGATCTGGCGGGTTTTGCGCGGATCGGCGGGCGCGGGGTCGACCTGATGCTCTCGGATTCGACGAACGCCGAGGTGCCGGGGTTCGTCACGCCCGAACGGGAGATCGGGCCGATCCTTGGCTCGATCTTCGCCGAGGCCAGGGGGCGGATCATCGTCGCTTCCTTCGCCTC
>JAFGOK010000573.1 GCA_016926535.1 Micromonosporaceae bacterium
AGCGCTGGCGGACGCGATGAGAGTCCGATCACCAACGCTCACCGCGCATACACCGTTGACCGCGCCGGTGTGGCCTTCCAGGGTGCGTTCGTGCTGGCCGGTGGTGGGGTCCCACAGCCGCACCGTCCCGTCAGCGCTGGCGGAGACCAGCAGGATTCGACCTCCGACAGTCACCACGCACACCTTCCTGACCCAGCGGCTGTGGCCTTCCAACAGCATGTGTTCGGCGCGGGCGCTGACCACGGCCCAGCGGCCGTGGTACCGAACAGGGTGGGTGGAGGCGATCGGGGCGTCCAGGTTGGCGAGCGCCGTGGTGACACTGAAGCGTTCTGCCCGTTCGGTGGGGGTGGCGTCGGCTGCTTGCGGGGTCAGACGGAGCATCCGGGCTCGGGCGTGTCCGATAGCGGTGGTGGCATGGTCGGTGTGCGGGATCAGGCGGATGAGGTCGGCGTGCAGCAGGAATTCATCGTCGGCCAGCAGCGCGTCGACTAGGTTGGCCTGGGCGGCGTGGACCGGCAACGAGCGCAGCAGGTACCGGTTCACGTTGGCCCACCCTTGGTGTTGGCCACGGGCCAGGAGCGTTTCGGCGATGGCTCGTTGTTGGTTGGGCCGGTGAGGGGTGTCGAGCAGGGTGTCGTTGAGTGCTTGGTGGAATAGCCGGTAGGCGGGTTCGGGCCCGTCGCTGGCCGATTCGATCAGGAAATTGGCGGCGGAGCCGTTGGCGAAGGCCAGCAGGTCTGTGGTGGTGGCCTGATGGTCCAGGGCGGCTAGGACGGTCCGCCACAGGTCGAGGTCCAGCCCGGGAGCTTGGGCGTGGGCTAGGGCGGTGAACGCCTCCAAAGCCCAGGATGGCCCGGCGTCGATCATCCGTCTCAGGTAGGTGTGCAACGCCTGTTCTACGTCGGTAGGGAAGGTCACCTGTTCAGGGTCGACCGCTACGAGGTCGTGCAGGCCGTGGGCCCGAGCGGCTAGGCCGGCAACCAAGAAGTTGCCGCTGGCCATATCTGTAATCTTGTCAGCGACCGATGCCGCCACCCGCGAGTCCAGGTAGGGATTGTCGGGGCGTTCGTCTCCATGTAGTTGCAGGGTGGTCAGGGTGTAGGCAGCCAGATCAGTGGGTTCGGAGTATTCGGGGGTATCCAGATCGATCACGTCGGCGACGCCGGCGAAGACGTCCAGTAGGTTCCCCTCAGCGTCGCGGCGACGGGCGGCGACCAACGTCTGCGCGCCAACGTCTGCGCATCGGCGCGCGATGGGCAGCACCAGCGCAGTGATGATCGCGCGAGTGTCGCCCGGTGTCACGGCCTCGTCCAACGCGTCGAACACGAGATTGCAGACCCGATCCGGGCGAGCCGCCAGCCACTGATACACGCTGATCGGCAGTTCCTCGACACGTTCGGGTAGGGGCAACGCAATCGCCCGGGCGATCTCTTCGGCCACGTCGAGAGCGGTCTTGCCTTTGACGTGCACCGCGCAGGCCACCGAGCCAACCGGGGCGCACACGTGCCCGTCAGAGGGCATCCGCCGCCGAGTCTCCGCGTCCGCAGTGGTCACGATCCGGCCCAGCACCGCGGACTTGCCTACCCCAGGAGAGCCAGTGACCACCAGCACCCGCCGATCGCGTGGCGGACGCGCCAACCAACCGGCGATCCGGGTCAATGCCGCCCGCCGTCCCTGGAACCTGTGGCCACGTTCGCTGCGGCGAGTCACCCCCCGGGCCCGGGGATCCCAGTGGGTAGCCGTCTCCGGATCGGTCTGCAGGTTCCATCCCCACGCCGCGTGGGCCACTTCGCCGGCGTCATCGACCCGCCACCCCGCCAAAACCTGCAGGCCAACTGCGGGTAACGCCCGATCAGCGCGGTGCAGCGTAATGGCAGCTGCATCACCGCGATGCTCGCCGCCGCCCTGGGCCTGCCCAACCAGCCCGACTACCCGCTGGTAGCGCGGCGACCACAGGCCGGTACCGCTGAATCCCGGCTCCACCACATACCGCGAGTCAGTATCCAGTCGGACATAGCCATCGGCGAGGACCGCGCCGACTCGGCCGTGGGCGTCGTTGCCCTTCGGGAACCCGGTCGGAAACCCGAACGCCCACCACAGCTGGTCCAACAAGTGCTCCGGTTCCGGGCACAGCAGCGGCGCCGGCGTCACCGTCACCGCCTCGGACAACACCACGACAGCCACATCCGATTCCGGATCATGGTCGCTGATGCCGGCGATCGCCAGCCACAGGGTGGGGACCAGGTTCGCCTTCCGGAACGCCACCCGCGCCCCCCGCAGATCGTTACGGAACTTCGCCACCACGTGGTCGCAGGTCAACACCCGCTGCTCATCGATGAGGACACCGGACCCGGCTGGCTTGTCGTTACCCGGCGCGTAGATGGCCACCGTCCACGGGTCCCGACTCAGACCCGCAACAGAACCCTCAGACCCCATCAGCCGTGGACGCGTCAGTCACCGCCAGCATCCCGTTCGTCAGCTCCCGCCTAGGCGCCCACGACAACGTGACCTCGAAGTTCCCCTCCGTCGTGGCCTTCGCCACCAGCCAGTTCGCGGTCCCTGTGACCTTGATCCCGAACTTGACCTCCACCCCATCGGGCGCCAGCACCCGTACCCTGCCCAGGACCGCCCGCGCTGCCGCCACCGCCGGACCGATCGCCTGACGCACCTGTCCCGCGACCTCATCGACGCCACACGGCACGAACCCCTCGACCGGTTCGATCTCAAACCCCACCGTGGTTTCGTCATCGACCTGGTAGGTCACCACCTGCGAGGACCCCACCGGACATCCGCCCCTCTCCACGCAATCCGTCCAACCAACTCAGCCGATAGAGGTAACGCTCAACCCAGACCCGAAGATACGGCCCGCGATCAATACGACAAGCCTGTATCACAAGCAGTCCCCCCATGATTAACCGTCCGCTCATGCCGCGATGACGCGCAACAGCCCAGGTCACAGCCCGTAAACCCAGGGTGAATCACCGTGCGAAGCGCCGGATAAAGAAGCACCGGC
>JAFGOK010000574.1 GCA_016926535.1 Micromonosporaceae bacterium
GTGGAGAGTCCCCCGAACATCTCGTTGCGCATACCTTGACCCGGAGTATCGATGCATCGTCCAGTAACTCAGTAATGAGGTGTCGATACTAGCGGCGAAGCCCGGTCTCCGCTCGTTGAGCCGTTGAGCCGTCGATCCGTCGAGCGCCATCCCGCCGTTGGCTGCCTCGTCCGGGCTGTGCCGGATGGGTCAGCCGGACCCGCGTGGTCGGGCGATGAGCAGGCTCGTCGGCTCTGCCAGCGGCTGCCATCCGGTGGCCTGCCATCCGGTGGCCCCGAGCCACTGCCCGGCTTCCTCCGGGGTGTAGGTGTCGCCACCGCTGATCAGCAGGAACTCCACTGCCCCGTAGACGGCCTCGGCCGGCGGAATCCCGTCCCAGTGCCGCCACCAGTCGACGAGCAGCAGGACGGTGTCTGGTGCTGCGACGGCGCGCAGCCGCTTCAGCAGGGCGACATTGCGCTCCGGCGGGAGGAGATGCATGAAATGGGCCACCAGGATGCAGTCGTGGCCGGCTGGCAACGGGTCGGTGAAGGCGTCTGCGGCGACTGGGTCGATCCGTCCGGCCGCTGGGCTGGCCGCCAGTCGTTTCCGGGCGAGCCCGACGACCTCCGGCAGATCGATCAGGGTCGCTGTCAGGTGCGGAAACCGGATCAGCGGTGGCAGCACCATGGTCCCAAGGCCGCCGCCGATGTCGAGCACCCTGCGGTGGTCGGTGAAGTCGTAGGCTGCTGCGAGCGTTTCAGCCCCTTGAGCCGTTGCGAAGGCGACCCACTGCTGGAAGGCCTCGACCTGACCGGCGTCCAGGGCGCAGGGGACGCCCTGACTGGTGCGGACCGCCATCGTCGCGGCTGCGGCGCGCTGGTAGCTGACGATGTCCCAGTACCGCAGCAGCGATCCCAGATCGAGTGGCCCCCTGCCAGACAGGAATGCCTCGGCCGGGGGCGCATTGCGGTACCGACCCCCATTCAACTCCAGGATCCCGCACGTGGCCAGCACATCAGCGACGATCCGGACGCTGCGCTCCGGCACCCCGCAGCGCTGGGCAAGCTCGGCCGCGGTGGCACCCGCCGCGTCGAGGGCGGCGAACAGCTCGATGTCGCACGCGGTGAAGAGCATCCGCGCATTGATATAGCCCCCGGCGACCGCCATGATCTGATCAGGGCTTGGTCCATTGGGGAGGTGCGGCGGCACAGCCGCAGGGTGCTCAGTACCGGTCATCGGACCTACTCCATATCATTAATAATGATCAATGTCTCCGCCTGTCATGCCGACCCGCGAGTCAGCACCGGGCGACAGTGATGCGATACGTCTCAGTCCGCGAGCCGTCCTCGCTGGTGATGGTGACATCGATCGCGATGAGGTCGCGTCGTCGCCGGTCAACCGTGACGGCCACCTCGGCGTACGGATCGCTGGGTGTGACCGCCACGTCCGGTCGCCGGCCAGAGAAACAGGCCGCCAGCTCGTAGGAGGTCGTCTCCGAGCGGAAGTCAGGGACTGGGGTCCCCTCGATGGCGATGGCGGTAGCGGTGGCGTCATATAGCCAGCCCTTGTCCGTCGTTTCGCCGTTGCGGAGCGCCTCAGCGGAGTAGCCGCTTTCCGTGAAGGTCGCGCTGGCGACCACCCCGGGGTCGAGTGCCGCGTTGACCCTGACCGGCTCGGTCGTCTGGATCCGAACAGTCGCGTCGACGGTCGTCCCGTCAACCAGGCGGGCCAGACCGGGCAGGCTCGTCACCCCGGCCGACCCAGGGGACTGCCCGGCGATCGGGTCCCAGGTCACCGGGAGCTCCGCGGTGCCGCCGTGGTCCCCGATCCCGGTGACAGTGGCGGGGAGGTCTGGTTGCCCGCCGAGGTAGGCCTTGGCGCGGGCCGGTCGGCTGGAGGAGAACGTGTCGACGGTGACGATCGCCTCTGCGGGAATCGTCCGTCCCAGAGGATCGGTCGCGGTCCCGCGGACCCGGACGGTGCCTGGTGTGCGCCATCGATGGTCCGGCACGCGGGACCAGGTGACCGGCAGGGTGCCTCGACAGCCGTCCCGGTAGACCGCTCCGACGGTGCCTGGCAGCACCGGAGCGAGGCCAGGCAGCGTGTACGTCGTGACCTGGCTGGTGGCGAGCACCGTCTCGTCGATGACGGTCCACCGCTGGTTGGGGCCTGAGGTCGGTGTCCAGGTCGAGACAGGACTGCCATCCGCGGTCGCCTGGCCGGAGACGTCCAGCAGCCGGCCAGTCCCGGCGTTGACGAAGGTCCAGGTGCCGTCTCCGGTGGTTGACATGATCCACTGGGCCGAGCTGTCCCCCGTGCTCCTCGTGTTCCCGGTCGTTCCGGTGGCTGGCGGATCCTCCAGGACGGCGACCCCGTCCCGCGCAGCCAGTCGCTGGCCGGTTCCGACGTTGACGATCGTGTACCGCGTGCGGTTGCCTGCCTCGGCGGTCATCGGCCGCAGTGACCACAGCTGGTCGACCCTGGACTCGTCGGTCGTCGCGATGACGATTCCGGTCGGGGCGCCGGCCGGGTCGGACGAACTGGCAGGGACGAGGCACCGGCCACTCTGCACGCCGCTGAGCCGGTACACGTGGTTGGGCTGGACCAGCCCGGTGCCGACGCCGGAGACCCCGTCAATCAGGAAGGTCGTCACTGACTGGGCGGGGACGGTCAGGGCCACGGAGGTCCCGGACACCGCGACCGCGTCGCCTCGGACCAGGCCGCCAGCGGCGCTGCTCACCACGGGGGTGACGGTCGACCGCTGCGCGATCGTCCCGAATCCGGACAGGTCGAGGGTGACGGCCCGGGGCGACAGGCCGGCGTTGACCGAGACGACGGTCGCTGCGTCGCTGGCTGGCCGGATCGCCGCGACGCTGGATGGGTCATTCACCGCGACCAGCCGATCGCCTGGTCGGATGTAGTGGGTGAAGTTGCGGATCGTGTCGAACTTGGTGTTCAGCTGGATCGGGCAGGTTTCCGGCGTGGCGTCCGGGCCGCAGGTGAACGGGACGTGGATGCTTCCCCA
>JAFGOK010000094.1 GCA_016926535.1 Micromonosporaceae bacterium
AGCTTCCCGTCATCCCGGATGACGTCGCGGGCAAGGATGTCATCGAACTGGGGTGCGGCACCGGCTACGTGTCGGCCTGGCTGGCCCGGCGCGGTGCTCGGCCGGTGGGCATCGACAACTCCCCCAGCCAGCTGGCGACGGCTCGGGATCTGCAGCGTCAGCATGGGCTGACGTTCCCACTCCACCTCGGCGACGCCGAGCGCACGCCGTTCGCTGACGCCTCGTTCGACCTGGCGATCAGCGAGTACGGTGCCGCGATCTGGTGCGACCCGTACCGCTGGATCCCCGAGGCGACACGACTGCTCCGTCCCGAAGGGCGCCTGATCTTCATGAGGAACGCGACGCTGCTCATGCTGTGTGAGCCTGCGACCGGCGCCGCCTGCGACCGGCTGCTCCGGCCGCTGTTTGGCCTCGGGCGCTTGGAGTGGGACGACCCGGAGGGACACAGCGTCGAGTTCCAGCCGCCGCACGGCGAGCTGATCCGGTTACTGCGCTCCTGCGGATTCGTCGTCGACGATCTCATCGAGGTGCGGGCTCCGGAGGGAGCGACGACAAGCTACCCCTACGTCACCCCGGAATGGGCACGCCGCTGGCCCTCCGAGGAAGTGTGGTTCGCCCACAAGGCATCAGAGTCACACCGGGGTTAAGAAACCTCGGTACAGCTACCAGCCACCCGGCAGCACCGTTGTCCAGCCGCTCGGCCATCGGGCTGTCCCGAGCCAGGGTCTCTCCGCCACCGGCGTGTGATATACGCTGCGTATACGCTCGATGTGCGGGGTTTGAAGCGAGGGGAGGCCGGCGATCATGAGTAGTGATGACGTCCTGCCGGTGGTAGACGAGTATGTGGCGGAAATCGCCGAGTGGCTGAAGTCAACTGACTTCAACGGATTGCCGGAATCGTCTGAGCCTGTCGTTCTGCCTCCACCGGATGCGCCAGTGACTGTCGTGCGCCCGGTGCGTCTGCCGTTCGAGATCGATGCCGCTGTCAAGGCCCTCGCAGCCCAACGCGGAGTCACCATGTCCAGTCTGATCCGAGACTGGGTCATGACTGGCCTGGCCCAGACCGGGCAAGCGCCAGACCCGGTCACGGAACTCCGCCGTGGCCTCGACACCGCACGCCAGGCGCTCGATTCGCTCACGGCCAGAATCGACGCCACCGGCGCATATCGCAATGCCGCATAACGGCTCCCACAATCGGACAGCGCCGGCGCGTCATCCCAGCCACCAGCCCCGAGGAAATCCGGGGCAACGCCATCTGGGCCATCACAGCAGCCGGCCAGGGCGTTATCGTGGCGGTCCGCCTGCTGACCATGACCCCGGATGAGCTGGTGGGGAGTCTGCATGGCCTCCGTTACAACCCGACCCCCGGCGACGTCAAAGAGGCCGTGTTGACGGCAACGCCGGCATCATCGGGGCGGGACAAGGACTGCCACATCCTGATGCAGTTTCGCCAGCCCTTGATCAAACGTGGCAAGACGACCATTCCGGGATCTGGCAAGTTGCGCAAGGTATGCGTCGGTCACCTGCCGATGCCCGATGACACCCTGCATCTGCACGCCATGGTAGGAGACATCGTCGGGCCAGAACTCGTGCCTGGGATGATCGGCTAGCCCCGCGACGGCGCCTTTCGCCGCTTCGGCTGTCTGTCCTTCGCGGAGCAGCAACCGAACGAGGCTCCCCTCGGTGATGGGGCACGTCGCGAAGCGGCCCTCCAACGAGACAAGCCACTCTTCGGCGGCCTCATGGTGAACATGATTGGCGACCAGCAAAGCGATCAGGACATTGGCATCCAGGAGAACAGCCACCTACTCGTCATCCTCCAGTGACCGAACGTCGTCAGTCGTGATGATCCGGCCGAGATTGATCACAGGAAGACCAGTTCGCTCGCTACGTGACATCTCGGACCCCCGCCCCTGCCCCAAACTCCTGCGCATGAGGTCAGCAACCGTCTCACTCAAGGTGCGCGAGGTATCCCTAGCAATAGATACGGCCTGCTGGTGCAGATCGTCTGGAAGATCAATTGTCGTACGCACAACAACATCTTAACATCAGCGCATCATGATGCATATCATCTGCAGCCAGATCGGCTGCTGTCTCGGTACGGCAGAATCCCAACTGTATAATCAGGACTAAAACGACAAACCTTGCCAAAACAGATGGGGTCCCTGACGGCCCACCGCGCGAAACTGCCAGTGGACCTCGGTGCGATCGCCGAGGAGCGGAAACCATTTGGTGATCGGCTCCCGGTCGGTGCGTACCGGCGGGACACTCGGGCTGGTGGTCGTCTTGGCTGGTGGTCGCTCTGTGGGTGGGCCGTTGATGCAGCCCGCCGCGAGCGCGAGTGCGGTCAGCACCTCCCCGTGATCCGGCGGTACACCTGTCTACGCTGTGGGTATGGCGGTTGGTCGTTCTCCGATGTTTCGCCGGCGACGGCTGGGCGAGCAGTTGCGCGAGCTGCGGGAGGCCAAGGGGTACAAGCTGCAGCAACTGGCAGGCGAGCTGGGCTGGAGCCATACGAAGCTGTCCCGGCTGGAAAACGCCAAGGTCCGCCCGGATGTCGCCGACGTCATGGACCTGCTGGAAGTGCTCGATGCGACAGCGGATCAGCAGCAGCGGCTCATTGCCCTGGCTCGGCAAGCCAACCAGCGTGGCTGGTGGAAGGCGTACGCCGAGATGCCCCAGCGCCAGGCCGGGCAGGCTGAGCTGGAGGCCGGGGCCGTCGCGATCTGGGGATACAGCCTCGTGTTCATCCCTGGCCTGCTCCAGACCAGCGAGTACATGCGCGTCCGCTTCGCCGACGGCACCGGGTTCCCCGCCTTCGATGTGGAGGAAGCGATCCGAGGTCGCTTGCAGCGGCAAGACATCCTCAGCCGTGACGAGCCGGTGGAGTACACGGCGATCATCGACGAGTCGGTATTGCGGCGACGGAGTGCGCCGACGCCGGTCATGTATGGCCAGCTCCAGCATCTGGTCGAGATCCAGAATCGGCCGCATGTGACGGTCCGAGTGGTGCCGCTGGATGCGTCGCTGCCGTACCACGCTGCGGCGTTGAACAGCTTCACAGTGTTCCACTTCGCTGACCTTGACGATAGTGACCTGGTCAGCGTGGAGACGGAGACCAGTGATGTGCAGCTGGGCGACGACGAGGACGTGGCCCGCTACAGGGTCGTGTTCGACCGGATCTCCACTGCCGCGCTGTCTGCCGAGGCATCCGTTGAGTTGATCCAGTCGATCATGACTGGGTTGTCGGATGAGAGACTGTCGCCATGACGTCCAGCTATTCCAGGTGGCGCAAGAGCACCCGCAGCGGGCCGCAGGCCGACTGTGTCGAGGTGGCCGTCCGCGATGACGGGCTGATGGTCGGGGTGCGGGATTCGAAAGCCGTGACAGGCGTGGTGGTGTCATTCACCTCGCAGCAGTGGGTGTCCTTCCTGGGACAGGTCAAGCGGGGAGCCATCCGGCGCCCGTAGTCCCGGGATCGTCGCTGGTTGGCGTGCAACGACCCGGATTCCGATTTGAGCCCGCAGATAAACGAATAGGCCTTGTACGTCAACGCGCACATGTGCGAGTCTGTACATGTGCGCGTTGACGATTACCCGTTAGGCCCATATAGCTATAAATAGCCCAAAATGGTATCTGTCTGCTCGGCCGCAGATCCACACGGGCGACGGCGTGCCGTCCGGTCGACTAGCCGGCACCGGGGCGGGTGCGAGTTTCCAGGCCCGCCCGCCTCGGTGCCCTCCTCCACCAACGAAAGGGGTGGGGAATGCCACTCTATCTGCTGCCAATCACCGGGTCAGCAGCACTCATCCTCGGGTTCCTGATCGGATTGCTGACCTTCAAAATCAAGCAGCACTGGTGCCCTACATGCGGCGAGCGACTTCAGTGCGTCCGATGCTGGCACGCGTCTGGCCGAGCGGCCGGCCAGACGCCGTCTCCCCAGCTCGGCCTGCTGCAACACTCAGGCCCTTCGCCAGCGGCTTCGGCCGTCGTTGCCGAGATTGTAGCGATTGCCGCGACCAGGCAGGGAAGGGACGACCAGTGAGACAGCGCAATGATCGACTCCGCCGTGCCAGGCTGGCCCATCCTTCACCAACGGCCCCAGAGCAACCGATGAGCCGGCAGGAGTTGGCCGAGGCGGTCAACGCCTACCTGCATGCAACCACAGGCAAGATCTTCTCCATGAACAGCGCCCACGTTGCCAAATTCGAACTCGGGGAATACCACTGGCCCCGGGAGTACTACCGGGAGGCGTTCCGGGCGATTCTCGGCGCCGAGCGTGACAGCGATCTCGGCTTCGCGCCCATTCGGCGTGCCACGGACGACGTCATGGGTGCCGACCTGCCCAACGGGCAGCCGCCTGGGGAAGGCGACGACGGCGAAGCCGTGGCCAGCTCGTTGGCGCCGGTCCGGGACTCCGTCCCGGTGACGTCGATGCCCGTGCAGGTCACCATCCGCCCGGGGACCTCGGTTGTGATCGGCTGCCTCGGCGTGAACCCGTTCATCCCGAGCGAGGAGCAACACACGACCCGCCTGGTCGTCGAGCCGGGGATCTCGGTGTTCGTCGACGCCCGCTGACCCTCGCAGCAGTAACGCCGGCATCCTCCACGACGATGCCGGCGTTAGGAACGGTCTTACCAGTAATTCGCGCAATGGTGAAAATGGGGTGACTGAAGGGACTCGAACCCTCGACACCCGGGACCACAACCCGGTGCTCTACCAACTGAGCTACAGCCACCATGCGACGCTTCGCGCGATGCGAGATCCATGATAGCGGCACGATAGGGACCCCTGTCGACCGGGTTCCGGATGTGCCGCCACAGCCAGATACCAGGCAAACCTCATCGGCCAAGCAGGAGTCTCGCTGCGACCGATTTCGCGGTCTCGACGTCCGGTCCCGGAGGCTGGACGAACACCGTCCGCCGGTAGTACTCCAGCTCGCGGATACTCTCGCGGATGTCGGCCAAGGCCCTGTGCTCCAGCCCCTTGGCCGGTTGGCCGAAGTAGACCCTCGGGTACCAGCGTCGGCACAACTCCTTGATCGAGGAAACGTCGATCATCCGATAGTGCAGGTGATTGTCCAGCCGCTGCATGTCCCGAGCCAGGAATCCACGATCGGTTGCAATGGAGTTGCCACACAAAGGAGCAGATCGGACTTCGGGAACATATTTGACTATATAGTCCATGACTATATCTTCGGCCTCAGACACCGTCAGGGTGGAAGCGCGCGCAGCCTGGGCGAGACCCGACTTGTCATGCATCTGCCGCACCACCTCGACCATGCCGTCCAGTACGTCGTCGTCAGCGTGGATCACGACATCGACGCCGTCGCCGAGCACGTTCAGACTCGGATCCGTAACGAGAGCAGCAACTTCGATCAACGCATCGTGGCCAAGATCAAGACCGGTCATCTCGCAGTCAATCCAGACAAGAAGATCACCCACGAAGAACAGACTAGTCAAGAACGCCAAC
>JAFGOK010000095.1 GCA_016926535.1 Micromonosporaceae bacterium
CACATGACCGCTGGCGAAGGGGAGCCACCCGCCATACCACCCGGACAGCCCAGCGAGCAGGATGAGGACCAACACCACCGATCGGGTCCGCGCTCTGGACAGCGCCAGGGCCGGCACGATGAGCGCCGGGAACGCCGGCAGGAGATGCCGCCCCATCGACGAGATGTGCGCGTGCGAGCCGAGCGAACCAATGAAGATCACGGCAGCGAACACCACCAGGACCCACGGCGTGCGGTTCATCGCGGCAAGAACGATCAGCGCCGCGACCCCGATGATGACGATGCCCGTGAACAGAAAGATCGGCGCGTTGTACGGGTCGCGTCCCAGGATGATCAACCGGAGCACCTCTGAGCTGGACCGACCGTAGTCGAAGTAGGAGTCCCAGGAGTACCGCTGGAGATGGAAGAATCCGGTCGGGCTGCCCAGCCGGTAGCCTGCGAACAGGACGTACCCGAGATAGCCCAGAGGGGCGAGGGCCGCGGCGGCATAGGGCCGCCACCCATCCCGCCGGGTGAGGATGGCGACCAGGGCGGCCAGACCGACGGTCCCGACGATCGCGAGCGCCGTCGGCCGGGTCAGGCCGGTCACAGCGGTCACCACGCCAGCGAGGACCCACCGGCGCGTCAGCACGGCGTACAGCGCCCACCCGGCCAGCGCGGTGAACAGTGACTCTGTGAAGGCTCCGTTCTGCGACATGCACACCGGGACAACGGCCCACAGGGCCGCCAGCACGATCCCGAACCGGCGCCCGCGAAGATGGTTGCCGATCGCGAAGATCGCCCATGCCGCCGCGATCGAGGAGAGGAAGGAGACGATCAGGCACGCCCCGGCGGCGCTGACCCCGGGAATCCAGGTCAGGGACCTCGCCAGATAGGGGTACAGCGGGAAGAATGCCAGCCGGTGGGTGTATGGGATCCCGTACTCATCCACCCCGGTGACCTGGTCGGTGTACCCGAACTCAGCGATCTTCGAATACCACCGGCCGTCCCAGGACAGCAGGATGTCGACGACGGAGTTGTACCCCCGCCAGGTATCGGTCGAGCCGTCCCAGTAGACCTTCCGGTCGGGGTCCAGCTGATGGCCGAGCGCGGTCAGCGCCACCAGAACGTCCAGGCTGATCGCCCGCAGTGCCAGGTAGGCCCCGAGGGCAGGAGAAGCCAGCCGGAATGCCGCGAGGAACCGGGTGCGCCAGCCGTCCGGCCGAGGCTCGCGCTGGTGGCACGGGTCAGGCCCTCCGGGCGCCCCAGCGGCACTCGCCACCGCGCTTTCTTCCACCGCTGCCACTGTTTCAGTCATGGTGCGCGACATGGTACGCCTGCACCCGAAGAGTCCGCCTCACCTGTCACAGTACGAGATGACCGGCGGCCTCAAGCTCCCGCTTCACCGAACCGATGGAGACCTCGCCAATATGGAACACGCTCGCCGCGAGCAACCCGCTGGCGCCGGCGTCCACAGCCGAAGGAAAATGCGCGAGCTCTCCGGCGCCCCCGGAGGCAATGACGGGGATGTCGACCACCCCGCGTACCGCCCGGATCAGGTCAAGATCAAAGCCATCTCCAGTCCCGCGCGCGTCGACCGAGTTGAGCAGGATCTCCCCAGCCCCCAGCTCTGCCCCGCACACGGCCCACGCGACGGCGTCCGTACCGGTTGGCTGCCTCCCGCCCCGGGTCATCACCTCGAACCCGCTCATCGTCCCCGGTACCCGGCGGGCGTCGACGCACAGCGTCACCACAGCGGACCCGAACTGCCTCGCGATCTCCGCGATCAGCTGGGGTCGCTCGACCGCTGAGGTATTCAGCCCGACCTTGTCTGCCCCAGCCCGCAGGAAGGCGTCAACATCGGAGATCGAGCGAACGCCCCCCCGGACGGTCAGCGGCACCGAGACAACGGCCGCCGTCGCGCGGATGACCTCCAGCAGGCCCGAACGCCCCTCACTGGAGCAGGACAGGTCCAGGAACACCAGCTCATCTGCCCCCGCCTGCTCGTACGCCACGGCCAGCTCGACCGGATCCCCGACATCGCTCAGCTCCGTGAAACAGGCGCCCTTGACAACCCGGTCGGCGTCGGCGGCGAGACCGAGACACGGCATAACACGAACGGCAGCACTCATGGGGCTCCCTCACTGATCAGCGGCATGAGCAGGTCCGTCAGTGAGTCTAGGGCCTGCCGGCAGGTCAGCAGGCTCTCATGACTCTGAGAGAAGGGCAAGAGCTTCCTCGACGGTGAACGCTCCGGCGTACAGGGCCTTGCCGACGATCACCCCCTCGACGCCAGCCGGCTCGAGCGCGGCGAGCTGGCGCAGATCGTCCAGTTTCGAAACCCCGCCGCTCGCGATGACTGGTTTGTCGGTACGGCCGCAGACCTCCAGCAGCAGGGTCAGGTTCGGGCCGGTCAGCGTCCCGTCCCGCATGACGTCAGTCACGACGTACCTGGCGCAACCGGCCCGTTCCAGCCGATCCATCACCTCGAACAGGTCCCCTCCCGCCCTGGTCCACCCCCTGGCGGCGAGCGTGTGCCCGCGCACGTCCAGCCCGACGGCGACCCGGTCGCCGTATTCCCCAACGACCCGGTCGCACCAGGCGGGGTCCTCCAGGGCTGCAGTGCCGAGATTCACCCGGGCAGCGCCGGTGCGCAGCGCCGCGGCCAGCGAAGCGCCGTCCCGGATCCCGCCGGACAGTTCGACAGCGACGTCAAGGTGGCGGATGACCTCGGCCAGCAATGCTGCGTTGGAGCCGCGCCCGAAGGCCGCATCAAGATCGACCAAGTGGATCCACTCAGCCCCAGCCCGCTGCCACGCGAGGGCGGCCTCCAGGGGCTCCCCGTAGCTGGTCTCGGTACCAGCCTCGCCCTGTACCAGCCGGACCGCCCGGCCGCCAGCGACGTCAACGGCAGGGAACAACGTCAGAGCCACAGTCAGATCCTCCGGTCAACAACAAGTACCACCATGCGAGTGGCGGTGAGGATGAACAAGGATAATGCGAGCCCAGCCGGGCCATCACAGTGTGCCTTTGGTGCTCGGTACGGCCGCACCGGCACGCGGATCGATGGCAACAGCCTGGCGCAGTGCGCGAGCGACTGCCTTGAACTGGGCCTCGACAACATGGTGGGCGTCTGGCTGGGTGCCAGGCCGCGCCGCCCGGAGCACGTCGATGTGGAGGGTCATCCTAGCGGCATGCCCGAAGGACTCCCAGATGTGCCTGGTGAGACTCGTCGGGTATGCCGGGCCGATCGTGCCGACGCCCAGCGCAGGCTCGTCATGCACGACGTACGGGCGCCCCGAGAGGTCGACGACCGCGCGGACCAGCACCTCATCCAGCGGAACGACCGCATGACCATACCGGGTGATCCCGCGCTTGTCGCCGAGCGCCCGAGCGAGTGCCTCGCCGAGGGCCAGGGCAGTATCCTCGATCGTGTGGTGCGCGTCAATGTGGAGGTCTCCCGCAGCCGCAACGGTCAGATCGAACCCGCCATGCCTGGCAATCTGGTGCAGCATGTGGTCGTAGAAGCCGATCCCGGTCGAAAGCTCCGCCCGCCCGTCACCATCAAGATCAATTGTGACCGTGATGGTCGTCTCCGCAGTGGCTCTCGTGATGGTCGCCGCCCGGCTCATGACCTGGTCTCCAGCAGCGCGGAGAGGAAGGCGTCGGTCTCCTCCGGCGTTCCCGCGGTCACCCGCAGCCAGCCGGGCAACCCGACGTCTCGGACCAGCACCCCGCGGTCGAGCAGCGCCTGCCAGCACTCGCCGTTGCCCTGGCCCTCCGGAACGCCGAACAGTACGAAGTTGGCATCGCTGGGAGCGACCGGAATGCCGGCAGCCCCCAGCTGGGTCACGATCCGGTCACGCTGCACCTTGATCGCCTCAACGGTCGCCAGCAACTCGGCGGCATGGGCCAGCGCGGCCAAGGCCGCGGCCTGGGTCAGCGAGGAAAGGTGATAGGGCAGCCGGACCAGCTGCACGGCCTCGACGATCGCCGGGGCTGCCGCAAGGTATCCCAACCGCACCCCCGCCAGAGCGAACGCCTTGCTCATGGTCCTGCTGACGACGACGTTCTCGTGCCGCGCCAGCAGCGTCAACGCGCTCGGTGTACCTGGTCGGGAGAACTCCGCATACGCCTCGTCGACCACGACGATGCCGCTGGACTCCTCCGCGACGGCCTCGGCGACCTCCAGCGGCAGGGCCGTGCCGGTCGGGTTGTTCGGCGAGCACAGCAACACCACCACCGGCTGGTGCTCGCGGACCTGGGTGACCGCTTCCTCCGGTGTGAGGCGGAAGTCCTCTCCCCTGCGGCCGGAGATCCAGCCGGTCGCGGTCCCGAGGGCAAGCAGCGGGTACATGGAATAGGAGGGAGTGAACCCGAGAGCGTAGCGCCCCGGCCCGCCGAAGGCTTGGAGCAGCTGCTGCTGTACCTCATTCGAGCCGTTGGCGGCCCAGACGTGCTCCGCCGTCAACCCGTGGCCGAGGTAGTCCGCCAGCCCTTCGCGCAGAGCGATCGCATCCCGATCCGGATAGCGGTTGAGGTCACGGAGGACAGCGCCGACGTTCTTGGCGATGGCATCGACCACG
>JAFGOK010000575.1 GCA_016926535.1 Micromonosporaceae bacterium
GGAGTCTCCCCGTTGACCACAGCGTGGGCGAAAGTCGCGACGAACGAGTTGTACCTCGGCCGCCCGTGCTCGCCGAAGAGGTTGGGAAGTCGCACGTCAACGAACCCCCATCCCTCCCTGACCGCAGCACGCGCAAGCAGGTCGGCCGCTGACTGCTTGCCGTGGCCGTACGGCGTGGCGGCGCCAGTGTGAATAGAGTTGGCGTAGATGACGGTCTGTGGGGTGGCGCCGCTGGTGCGTAGCGCGTCCACCAGCGTCTGGGCAAGCTGGGGGTTGCCCTGCTCGACGTCGTGGTCGCTGCCCCGGTTGACCCCGGCGAGGTGGATGACGGCATCCACGCCCGTCGCGAATGTTGCCAGGTCCGGCCATTCGTCCCGGTCCACCGCCACGATCTCGTGCCCGCCCAGCGCGTGCAGGCGGGTCCGGGTGTGCCAGCCGAGGAATCCCCTGGCCCCGGTCAGCAGGATTCTCATCGTCGTGCTCCCACCGGGATGCGAGGGCCGAGGACGAGGCCTGGTGCCCCGGGGTCCTGCCGCTGCCGGGCCGTCAGGAGATGCTGGAATTCCGGCAGGGTGCGTAGCAGGGCCTTGGTCTGCTCGACGTCCAGACGCTCGGTGTTCTCCGACGTGTAGTCATCGTCGTGGCCGTCGTGACCGTCGTGGCCGTCGCAGGCGTGGCCGTTCTGACCCTGCTCGTAGTACAGCTCGTAGCGCAGTGACCGTGCATCGAGCGGGACGCGGAAGTAGTCGCCCTGGTCCTCGGCCTTGGCCCGCTCCTCCCGGGACAGCAGGGTCTCGTGCAGCTTCTCCCCGTGCCGTATCCCGATGTTTCTCACCTCCGGGTCCTCGACGCCCAGCAGGCTCGCAACGGCTCTGGCCAGCACTTCGACGGTGCACGCCGGGGCTTTGCGGACGAAGAGGTCACCGGGCTGGGCGTTGACGAAGGCGTGCTCGACCAGACCGACGGATTCCTCCAGCGACATGAGGAACCGAGTCATGCCCGGCTCGGTCACCGTCAGCGGCACGCCCGATCGCAACTGTCGCACGAACAGCGGGATGACCGAGCCCCGGGAGTACATGACGTTGCCGTACCGGGTCAGGGAGACGGTGGTGGGGGATCCGGGGTGGCTGCGGGCGAAGGCCTGGACGGTCTTCTCCATCAGCCCCTTGGACATGCCCATGGCGTTGACCGGGTAGACGGCCTTGTCCGTGCTCAGGCATACCACGGAGCGCACCCCTGCTGCGGTCGCTGCCTCGATGACGTTGGAGCTGCCGAGGATGTTGGTCTTGACTGCCTGCTGCGGGAAGAACTCGCAGGAGGGGACCTGCTTGAGCGCTGCGGCGTGGAACACGAAATCCGTTCCGAGGAGGGCCTGCGCGACGCTTTCCCGGTCACGCACGTCGCCGAGATAGAACTTCAGCCGGGAGTCGTCGATGCGGCGGCGCAGGTCGTCCTGCTTCACCTCGTCGCGGGAGAAGACGTGGACGGCGTGCACTCCGCGGGTCAGCAGATGGCTGACCATCGTCGAGCCGAACGATCCTGTCCCCCCGGTGATCGCCACGGTGGCGCCCTGCATGGCGTCCAGTCCCATAAGGAATCCTCTCGGCAAAATTGCCCAAAAGGGATAATTTAGGCGTAATGACACAGCATCCTAGCATTCCCGTCGCCTGGTCTCCGCTGCCCGCTCCAGCAAGGACTCGATGCGCGCGATCCCCGTGGAGGCCGAGAACGTGCGCTGGTAGTAGTCACGGGCCCGCCGGCCCATCGCATGCAGGCCTGCCCGTCCGAGGTCGCAGGCGGATGTGATCGCGGCGACCACCGCGTCCAGATCCCCGGGGGCAGCCGTGAAGCCGGCCTGGCTCTCCCGAACAACGGACGCGACGTCCCCCTCCGCCGCGACCAGCAGCGCGCGCCCGGCGGCGAAAGCGGCCTGGGTCTTGCTCGGCATGGTGCACCCGGAGAGCCAGTGCTGCCGCAGGCCAACGTAGTTGAGGTCCCCGGTTGCCATCAGGCTGGTCATCCGCTCCTGCGGGAGCCGTCCCAGGAAACGGACGTTGGTCGCCCCCGCGGTCTCGGCTTGCGACCGCAGGCTGCCCTCGCAGATGCCGGATCCGGCGATCAGGCAGAGGAGACGGCGATCCGTGACCCGCGCGCAGGCGTTGATCAGAGTGGACAGTCCTTGCGCCTGGCCCAGCGCTCCGGCGTAGAGCAGGACGATCGCGTGCTCCGGGATGTCCAGCTCCGCCCGGAGGTCGTCGCCGCTGGGCCGGAAGACCGTCTCATCCGCCCACATCGGTACGTAGTGCAGTTTGCCCTCCGGAACGCCCCGGCGGGCGAGGACCGGCCCGACGCCCGGGGAGATGAACGCGACCGAGGAGGCCGCGCGGTACATCCCCTGGCACCAGGCTCTCAGCCCGGACTCCGCGACGCGGTACAGCCGGGAGTCCTTCGCGAACCCCCCTGCGAGCAGGGTGTCTGGCCACAGATCGAGGACATGGACGACCTGCGGGATGCGCAGACCGAACCGGGCTGCCCACATCGGCCAGGCCACTGTGATGGGGGAGTAGTTGACCCAGCAGGCGTCGAGCCCCCGCAGCACCCCCAGCCCGCTGGCCACAGCGGAGGCTCCGAACGAGGCGTAGTTGGCCAGCCGCCGCACCGCCGACGCGTCGTGGTTCGGGTACAGCGCCACCCTCCGGACCAGGACCCCGTCCCGCTTCTCGTCCCGCCTGCGCCGGATGGTGTAGCCGGGGCTGACCACCCCGGTCGGGTAGTTCGGGAAGCCGGTCAGCACGCGGACCTCGTGTCCTCGCGCGACCAGTCCTCGCGCGAGGACCCCTGGCAGGGCTGCTGGTCCTGGTTCCGGGTCATACCACTGGGTGAGGAGGCCGACGCGCATGACGGAGTGCTCCCATGGTGGCGAAATGCCAATTATGCACTAAAGAGTCATAAGATATGTTAAGTGCTAATTCTTCCAAAAGGTACTCTAGCCTACCGTGCGTGATGTTGAGCGCATCGTGTCCATCGTCAGTGGAGGACGAGATGCCACATTCCGAGGAGTTCCTGCCGTTCGCCCTGCCCGATGTCGGCGAGGAGGAGATCGAGGCGGTCGCCGAGGCGATGCGCAGCGGGTGGTTGACGACCGGACCGAGGGCAGCGGCCCTGGAACGGGACTTCGTCGACTTCCTTGGGGGCGGCGTCCACGCCGTCGCCCTGAACTCCGCGACCGCTGGCCTGCATCTTGCCCTCGAAGCGGCCGGGATCGGCCCGGGGGACGAGGTCATCGTTCCAACCTGGACATTCACAGCGACCGCGGAGGTCATCCGCTATCTCGGCGCCGAACCGGTCATCGTTGACGTCGACGCCGCCACGCTGAACCTCGACCTCGACCTCGCTGAGGCCGCGATCACGCCCCGCACCAAGGCGATCATGCCGGTGCACTTCGCGGGCCTCGCCGTCGATCGCGAGGGTACGGCCAAGCTGGCAGGGCGGCACGGCCTTCGGGTCGTGGAGGACGCCGCGCACGCCCTGCCAACCGTCTCCGCCGGGGAACTCGTCGGCCGGGGTTCCAGCGACGCCGTCGTCTTCAGCTTCTACGCCACCAAGACCATGACGACGGGGGAGGGCGGCATGGTCGTCACCCCGGACGAGGGCATCGCGCGGCGAATGCGCACCATGCGCCTGCACGGCATCAGCAGGGACATCTTTGACCGGTACCGCAGCACCGTGCCCTCCTGGCACTACGAGGTCGTCGCCCCGGGGTACAAGTACAACCTGACCGACCCGGCAGCGGCGATGGGCAGGGTCCAGCTGCGACGGGTCCGGGCGATGCGGGACCGGCGGGCTGCGATCGCAGCCCGCTACGACGAGGCGTTCGCGGGTCTGCCGCTGCGCACCCCGCCCCATGCCCCGGCTGGCGACACCCATGCCTGGCACCTGTATGTCATCCGGCTGGCGGACGGCGCGCCGGTGCGGCGGGATGCATTCATCGCGCAGCTGGCCTGTGCCGGGGTCGGGTGCAGCGTGCACTTCATCCCGCTGCACCGGCACCCGTTCTGGAAGGCGCACTGCCGGCTCGACGACGGCGGATTCCCGGTCGCTTCGGCGGAGTTCGCCCGGGTGGTCAGCCTGCCGATCTTCTCCGGCCTGACCGATCCCCAGGTAGA
>JAFGOK010000576.1 GCA_016926535.1 Micromonosporaceae bacterium
AACCGATATTGCTTCAAGACTTTTTGATGCGTCCACGGCCAAAATGATCGACGGCGTCAGACAAAATCGTCTAGGGCCAAAGGTCCCACCCCTATTGGGTGCAGGAACGACCAGGCCACTGATCGCCGACCGCCCGCAGCACGGCATGCCCGCCCCCAATGGCCTCCGGGTGGTGAGTGGGTAGATTGGCCGGGTCGGCGGCGCTGCCGTCCGCCCGCAGCCAGCAGGGCTTCCGGTTGTACGTGAGGCCTGCTGAACGCCACCACACCGCACGCCACCACACCGCACGCCACCACACCGCACGCCACCACACCCGCCCGGAGGGACCCGGATGAGACCCAGGTTCGAAGAGCTCGACTGGCGCCAGACGCCGATCGGCGCCATCAGCCTCCGCCGGCGCTGGGACCCGCTGTTCAACGGGGAAGTGTTCGAGGTCAAACTCGATGACGAGTACCTGATGTCGAGCCTGTTCACCGTCTCCGAGACCGAACTGGCCCGGCTCGGTCTGGCGGTCTTGGCCGGCACCGACCTGGACGTCGTCGTCGGGGGCCTCGGACTCGGTTACACCGCGAGCGCCGTGCTGGAGGACCGGCGGGTCCGCTCCCTGACCGTCGTGGAAGCCCTGCCCGACGTGATCGAATGGCACCGCCGTGGCCTGCTGCCGCTGGCCGAACCGCTGATCACCGACCCGCGGACGCGACTGGTCACCGGCGACTTCTTCGCCCTGGTCGGCAGCGCAACAGGGTTCGACTCCGCCGCACCGGGACGCCGCTTCCACGCCGTCCTCGTCGACATCGACCACACCCCCCGCCACCTGCTCGACCCCGGTCACGCCTGGTTCTACACGCCGGCGGGGCTGGGCCGTCTCGCAGACCATCTCCAACCGGGAGGGGTGTTCGCGCTCTGGTCCAACGAGAGCACTCCCGACCACGCGTTCACGGCCACGCTCGCGGAGCTCTTCACGACGGCCCAAGCGCACGTCGTCACCTTCCCCAACCTCATCCAGGGGCGGGACTCGTCCAGCACCATCTACGTCGCACGACGGTGACCGCCAAGGTCGGGGCGGGTGCTGATCCGGACGAAGCGTTCACGCCGTGTGAGATCAAGCAGTAGAACCAGCGGCTGGCAGCCGGCTGGCCGGTCGGCCACGACTGTCCCGGCCAATCCATTGACCGATACCGTGACTATGGACACTGAGGCACGCGCAGGAAGCTCGGAGAGGTTCACATGGCACAGATCCTTCGGCTGGTGCTTCCTGCGATGATCGGCCTCGGGGTCGCATCCGTGGCCGGAGCCCATAATCTGGACGGATCTCCGGGGTACCTGCTGACCACGAGCGTGCTGCTGGCCGTCGGCCTCTACGGTTCGACGTTCCATATCGACCTGACGGAGGCCAGGCGGGACCGGAAGACCATCGGGCTGGCGGTCACCGTCGGAGTGCTGTGCAAGGCCGTGCTCATCGGGGGGTTCCTGGCCCTGGCCTGGTGGGAACCGCTGTTCCTGGTGCTCGGCGTGGCGGTGGCTCAGATCGATCCCCTCGCCGTCGCCTCGATCATGAACCATCCAACCATGACAAAGCGCGCCAAGTCGATCCTGGCCTCGTGGTCGTCATTCGACGACCCCATCACCGTGATCGTCTCGGTGTACGCCGCCGCGATGGTGTCCGGCCTGACCGATGCCGGTACGACCCTGGTCGCTGGATCGAGCAGCGGGTCCTACCTGAGAGATCTGGCGACCAACGCGGTCTTCGCCGGAACGGCCTATCTGGCCTGGCGGCTGTTGCGCCGCTGGCCAAAGGCCGAGTATGCCCTGCTGGCGGTGCTGCTCGCAGGGGCGGTCTGGCAGTTCGCCATGCTCGGCATCGCCATCGTCGGCCTGTTCCTCCGCCCGCCCATCGGTCGCCAACTGACCTGGGCGGTGCAGGGAGCGGTGCTCGCCGCGTCGTTCCTGCTGGGTCTGCTGCTGCTCGATGGCGTCGACCTCAGCCGAGGTCTGGCCTTGGGAGTCGTGGCGTTCGGAGCGCAGATCGTCGTCGGCTTCGCCCTGACCCGGCATCTGCCCAGGCCCGACCAGGTGCACCTGGCGTTCGCCCAGCAGAATGGCATTACCGCGATCATCCTTGCCCTGGTCCTGGAGGCCCAGTTCGACGGAGTGATCGCCGTCGTCGCCCCCGCGATCCTGGTCATCAACCTGATCCACTGGGCGAGCAACACCGTCATCGACGGCCGGATCCGCAGCGCCGCCCCCCGGGCGGAGGTCCAGGATTGAGCCGAACGGCGGCTAACTGGCTCCCGCCCTTGGAACCGGCGACGCACCCCGCAACGGTGACCGGACGGTGGGGTCCGGTCGGGTGATCAGCGGCCGGGGCGCAGGAGTGGGGGATGCAGGATCGCCGCGGGGCCCCGCCGGTACAGTCGGGCCGGGCGTCCGGGGTCGCCGGTGGTGAGGTGGCCGGTCGGTTCGGCGAACCCGGCGGTGCCGGTGACCTTGCGGTGGAAGTTGCGGGGGTCCAGCGGCTGCCCCCACACGGCTTCATAGACCCCGCGCAGCTGGCCGATGGTGAACGTCGGTGGGCAGAACGCCGTGGCCAGCGGGGTGTATTCGAGTTTGGCGCGGGCGCGTTCGATGCCGTCGGCCAGGATCCGGTCGTGGTCGAAGGCGAGCGGGTTCGCGACGGCGGCGTCCACCGGTTGCCAGTCGGCGCTGGCCGCGTCGCTGCCGGCGGCGGGGGCTGGCGCGTCGGGGAGCAGGGCGAGGTAGGCCACGGTGACCACGCGCCCGCGGGGATCCCGGCCCGGCGTTCCGTAGCTGGCCAGCTGCTCGAGGTGGCCGACGATGCCGGTCTCCTCGCGCAGTTCTCTGGTTGCCGCGTCCGCCAGGTCCTCCTCGGGGAGGACGAAACCGCCCGGTAGGGCCCACTGCCCCTGGTGCGGTGGGATGCCCCGGCGGATGAGCAGCACGTGGAGCAGGCTGTCGCGGATGGTGAGGACCACGAGGTCCACGGTCACAGTAAATGTCATGTTGACGAAAACCCCTCTCAGTGCTTATCGTCAACACGACGATAACCGAGTGGGAGGGGATCCGCGATGGCTGACGTGACCAGGCGGTTGTTGCTGCGACACCTGCGAGCTACCCCGACAACCTGGGTACGCCACCAGGTCAGGGGCCAGACCCGCCGGGAAGGGGTCGGGCAGGCGTTCTGGTACCGGCCGCTGACCGCCTCGCTGTCGGAGGTACCGGTCAACGACCGGGAACTGCCGCTGCTGTTCCACGCGCGGACCAGCGACTTCTCAGACATCACCGTGCAGGCGACGGTCACCTACCGGGTCACCGACCCGAGCGCCGCCGCCAGCCGGCTGGACTTCTCCCTCGACCCGCGTACCGGCGAAGCCCGCGGCCGACCCCTCGACCAGGTCGCCACGCTGCTGTCCGAACTGGCCCAGCAGCCAGCCCTCGACCTGCTGGCCCGGATGCCGCTCGCCGAGGCGCTCACCGCCGGGATCGCACCGGTCCGCCAGGCCGTCACCGAGGCCCTGGCCGGCGCCGACCGGCTCACCGAGACCGGGGTGAGCGTGGTCAGCGCCCGCGTGGTGGCCATCCGGCCCGAACCGGACCTGGAACGCGCCCTGCAGACCCCGACCAGGGAATCCGTGCAGGCCGACGCCGACCGGGCAACCTACGCCCGGCGGGCGCAGGCGGTCGAGCAGGAACGGGCCATCGCCGAGAACGAGCTCCAGAGCAAAATCGAACTGGCCCGCCGGGAGCAGCAGCTCGTCGAGCAGCACGGCGCCAACGACCGGCGGCGCACCGAGCTGAAGGCCGAGACCGCCCTGGTCGACACCCGAGCCGCAGCCGAACGCGACCGGGTGGCCGCGGCCGCCGAGGCGGAGCGGGAGCGGGCGCTCGCCGAGGCCCGTGCCGCAGCCGTCCGCGCGGTCGGGCTCGCCGAGGGCGAGGCCGAGGCGGCCCGGCTGGCCGCGTACCGGGACTTGCCACAGGGTGTCCTGACCGGGATGGCCCTGCGCGAGCTGGCCGGCAACCTGCCCGAGATCGGGCAACTCACGGTCAGCCCCGACATGATCACCGAGCTGCTCGGCCGGCTCAACCGCGCCGGGGAAGGCTGATCCGCCGTGGCCAGCCTTGCCCCCCGGGTCGTGATGGTGTCCCGGCCGAGCGAACTCGACGGGCTCCTCGCCAGGCACGGCACGCTCGGTGCCGCCGGGTACTTTCTCGGCCAGCGCGGCCGTGACCTCGCGCCGGTGACCGCCGCGCACGAGGCCCTCGCGACCGCGCTGACGACGGTCGCCGCAGCGGTCCCCGGGGACTGGCGCCAGGGGCACGTCAGCCGCGACGACCTGCCCCGCTTCCTGTTCGGCCCGGAGGACATCGTGGTGGCCGTCGGCCCCGACGGCCTGGTCGCCAACGTCGCGAAATACCTCACCGGCCAGCCGGTCATCGGGGTGGACCCCGAGCCGGGGCGCAACCCCGGCGTGCTGGTCCGCTTTCCATCACCCGAGCTCGGTCGGGTGCTCCCGGGGCTGCTGGCGGCCGTCGGGGACCACGAGGCCCAGCTGGAACGGCGGACCATGGTCGCGGCGCGCCTCGATGACGGCCAGGAGCTGCTCGGCCTCAACGAGATCTACATCGGACATCCGTCACACCAGTCGTCGCGGTATGTCCTGGCCACCGGCGACGGCCGGGAGCGGCAGTCGTCCTCGGGGATCATCGTGGGGACCGGCACCGGAGCCACCGGCTGGTGCGCCTCGATCGGCCGGGAACGCCCCACCGCGCCACCACCGCCCGAGCCAGGAGAGCCGGTGCTGTGCTGGTACGTGCGGGAGGCGTGGCCGTCGCCGGCCACCGGGGTGACCCGGACCGCTGGTGTGCTGCGGGAGGGCGAGTGCCTCGACCTCAGCAGCGAGTCCGAGCGGCTGGTCGGCTTCGCCGACGGCGTCGAGTCCGACCGGCTGGACCTGTCCTGGGGTCAAAAGATCTCAATCGGCCTGGCCGGCCGGACCCTCAACCTCGTCGTCCCGCAGGCCCCAGCCCGGCGCCGCAGCGGCGTCCGGTCACGGTGACAGCCGAGTCATGCGTTGCGGCCTGCGAGCCGGCGAGCTGTCATGATGGCGGGGATGAACATGCGGGTACTCGGTCTGGTGGGGGTAAACCTCGCCGTCATGCTCGTGGTGACCCTGGCAGTCGGGGCGACGGCCCCCCGGTGGTCGAGGGGCTGGCTGTCCCGGGACCGCGGCCCGCTTCGGCTGACCCGCCTGGACGACGAGCGCACGTACCGCAGGTTCGGTGTCCACACCTGGGCGCGGCGGCTGCCGGAGGCCGGAGGCGTGTTCGGATCCAGCAAGCGTCATCTGCCGGGGAGTTCGCGCGAAGCGCTGGCCGGCTACCTGCTTGAGGTGCGTCGCGCCGAGTGGGTGCACTGGCTGTCGCTGGTCGGGTTGGGCCCGCTGGCCGCGTTCAACCCGTGGTGGCTGTGGACGGTGTTCGCTGTGATCGCCGTTGCCGTCAACGCGCCGTTCGTGGTGATCCTGCGCCACAACCGCGTCCGTCTCCTCCGGCTGCTGGCACGGCTTACCAGCTGACTGCTGGCACGGCTCACCAGGTGACGGCCTTCGAGCGGTAGCGCCGGTCGGGTCCGGTGATGCGCTCGGCCGCCAGGCGCCCGGAGATGAGGACCGGCGGCACGCCGACGCCCGGACGGGTGCCTGAGCCCGCGAACACCACGTTCTGACCCCAGCGGTTCCCCGGGCGGAACGGTCCGGTCTGGGTGAGGGTGTGGGCGGCCGCGAAGGGGGTGCCGCGTTCCAGTCCCATCGCTCGCCAGTTGAGCGGGGTGAGGTCGTACTCGACCTCGATGGCCTCACCGAAGCCGGAGTAGCCGCGCTCTTCGAGGACCCTCAGCACCTCGTCGCGATAACGGGGGCCCTCGCGGCGCCAGTCGATCTTCGCGTCGAGGTTGGGGGTGGGGAACAGCACGTAGTAGATCTGCTTGCCCGCTGGGGCCAGCGAGGCGTCCCCCCGGGTGGTGTTCGTGACCAGGATGCTGGGATCGCTCATCAGCCGGCGGTGGTCGATGAGGTCTGCGAACACGCCCCGCCACGAGTCGCCGAAGTGGATATTGTGATGGGTGATGTGGTCGTAGGTCGCGCTCGACCCGGCGAGCAGGAGGTAGCACGAGGGCGAGTACCGCAGGCGCCTGACCCCCCGCGGCTGGACGCCGAGCAGGTCCCGGTAGGCCACCGGCAGATCGGGGTTCAGCACGACCGCGTCGCACGCGACCCGCTCCCCGCCAGCGGTAATCACCGCTGTCGCCCGGTCGCCCGCGAGTTCGACCCTGGCCACCTCGGTGTTGTAGCGGAACCTCACCCCGTGGCGTTCGGCAGCCGCGGCCATCGCCGCAGGCAGCGTGTGGATGCCCCCCTCCGGGACGAAGACCCCGGCGACGCAGTCCATGTAGGAAATGACGCCGTAGATCGCCAGCGCGTCGTAGGGCGACAGGCCGGCGTACATGGCTTGGAAGGAGAACACTCGCTCGGTGCGCGGATCCTTGAGGAACCGCTGCACCCTGGGCGCCAGCCTGCCGAAGCCGCCCAGCGCGGCCAGCCGGGCCAGATCGGGGGTGACGACGTTGAACAGGTCGTAGTTGCGGTCGATGAAGTCCTTCATCTCGTACCGGTACAGCCGCGAGACGAAGTCGACGTAGCGCAGGTAGCCCTGCGCCTCCTCCGCTCCGATGACCCGCTCGATCTCGGCGGCCATGGCGGGGACCTCGGCGTGCACGTCGAGGCGGGATCCGTCGGCGTAGAAGGCCCGGTACAGGGGATCGATCGGCTTCAGGGTGATCCAGTCGGCCATCCGTTCCCCGAGCGCGTCGAAGCAGTCCTCGACGAGGCCGGGCATGGTGAGCACGATGGGGCCGGGGTCGAAGCGGTAGGTGCCCTCGCTGCTGGTCAGATCCAGGCGACCGGCGCGGCCTCCCGGCAGCCCGCCGCGTTCGAGCACGGTCACCGCGCGCCCGGCCGCCGCCAGCCGCATCGCGGCGGACAGCCCGCCCAGCCCGGCACCCACGATGACGACGTGGTCGGTGGGGCCGGTGACGGTGCGCAGCGGGGTGAGCCGGGGCAGGCGGGCTGGGAAGCGGTTCGGCATGGTCAGGCCCTCCGGGCGGTCCTCGATGCGGGGGTAGTGATCACCTGGCCGGATACGCGGCCGGGCGCTGGGCCGGGAGGTGGGAGCGTGCGGCCCTTCCAGGACGCCGTGCCGGCCAGGTGCCGGCGCCAGGAGTCGGCGGTGAGGCCCGCGAAGGCAAGGATCGAGGCCGGGTGGGCCGCGCTGTCGGGCCAGACCCGGCCCCCGACCCGCCGCGCGACCGCGGCGCGGCCGGCCACGGCGGCGGCATAGCCGAGGGCGCCCACGATCCGGGTGCCTGGACGCCGCCCCGCGAGCGCGGCCAGCGGGGGCACCACGTGGCCCAGCACGAGCGCTCCGGTGACGGCGAGGCTGCCTCCCGGGCCGCCGAACGCCGACCACAGCGACTTGCCGTACCCGTCAACGACCTCCGCTGGGGTGCTGTACATGCGGCAGGCGGCGAGGCGGGAGCCATCGAGGGGGGCGGCCCGAGCCCCGGCGGACTTCACGGCGCGCACCAGCCCAAGGTCCTCCAGCACGTCGCCGGCAACCGCGGCGTGACCGCCAGCCCTGCGGTAGGTGGCGGCGTCCACCACGACGAACTGCCCGTTCGCGGCCGACAGCGAGGGGCGGGTGGAGCGCTGGGCAAGACCGAGTGGCAACGTTGCGGCCACGGACCACGCCAGCAGCGGCTGCACCAGGCGCGACAGCCAGTCGCCGGCCACCTCCTGGGGAAACGGCGAGACCAGCCCGAATCCGCCGGCCCGGAGGGCGGCGACGCAGGCGCGGACAGCGCCTGGGGCGAAGCTGACGTCCGCGTCGGCGAAGACCAGCACGCTGCCGGTGGCCCGCTCCGCCAGCCGCGCGCAGGCCCAGGACTTGCCCAGCCACCCCGCGGGGGGCGCCGTGTCTGGGGCGGTCAGCACGGTGAGGCGGGAGTCGTCGAACCGGGCCAGGACGGCTGCGGTGCGGTCGGTGGAGCCGTCGTCGAGGACGATCACCTCCAGGTCTGGTACGCCTGTCTGGGCCAGCAGGTCGGCGACGGTGGTACCGACGTGGTCTTGCTCGTTGCGGGCCGGCACCAGCACGCTCACCCGCTCCGGGACGGGGGACGCGCCGGGGTCAGGACGTCGCAGATGCCGCACATTGGTTGCAGCATGGAGGGCCAGCCCGCAGGCGAGCGCCGTCCCGGCCACGACGAGTGGGTGGGCGTTCATGGAGTGCTCGCAACGGGAGCGGTCTGGGTCGGGGGTTGCTTCTGGACCAGACGCTGCGTGGCCCGCTGGCGGCGCTGCCCGCTCAGCCACCACGGCACCACGACAGCCCCCATCAGGACGCCGCCCCACAGCGCGACGAGGGGACGCCCGAAGAAAACCACGTTGGCGAAGACGTTTGACACCAGGAGCCAGGTCATCAGGAGCGACGGCATCCCCGACGGTACGTCCGCACGCGGCAGCCCGGTCAGCACGGCCATCATCGCCACCGCGACGATCACCCAGCCCACGTAGTTCTCGACCGGGATGCCGGGGATGCCGGGCAGCGTCCGTTCCGCGCGGTGCCAGACCCAGTAGCCCTCCCCGACCATCTGGGGGTCGAGAAAGAGATCCCAGGTCGCGAGCAGGTACCCGCCGACCAGCGCGGTCGCCCACTGCGAGCGGACGAGCGACTGCACGGCCAGCAGGCACGGGTAGGCGGTCATGGCCCACGCCATCGGGATCACCAGTGGCACGCCGAGCAGGGCCGGGCCGAGGGCATCCGTGTAGTGGTAGGAGCCGAAGAGCAACCCGGTCGCGGTGCCGAACGCCTCCCCGGCCCAGCCGAGGCCGAGGGTGGTGGCGAGGTAACCGGCCGTCCAGCGGGGGCCGCGCCACAGCCACGCGTGCGTCGCGCTGGCGAGGAAGCATGTGGTCACGGTGGCGACAGTGAGGATCGCCCGGTCGGCGCCGGTGACGAACGGCCACCCCAGGTGCCCCACGATGGTCGCGATGGCGAGCGCCCAGGGCAGCCAGCGCAGGGGCCGGGTCATTCGCGGGAGCCCGTGCGGCCAGAGGGCGTCCCGGAGGTGAAGTCGACGTGCGGCACCCCCGTGGTGAGGGACCGCAGGGTGACCAGCACCTTCTGGCTGGTGGGGACGCGGTGGCGCCCCGAGAAAACGTCGTAGCCGGCGTCCTCGATCAGGTTGAGAATCCGGCTGTAGAGCACCAGGGCGGTGCCGACGCAGCGGCGTGAGGCGGGCGGCAGCAGGGCGAGGCCCTGCTGCGCCTCGGCGTACAGCTCGCGGTTGCGGGTGGCCTGCTCTGCCATCATGGTTTGCCACTCCGGGGTGACTCGGCGCAGAGCGGGGTCGGCTCCGTGCCGGGCCAGGTCCTCCTGCGGCAGGTAGACCCGGCCGCGGTCGAGGTCCTCGGCCACGTCGCGCAGGAAGTTGGTGAGCTGGAAGGCGTTGCCCAGCGCCCGGGCAGGGCCCCTGGCGTCCGGGCTGAGGGGCTCCAGCACGGGCAGCATCATCTCGCCGATGACGG
Organism: Micromonosporaceae bacterium; assembly: GCA_016926535.1. GTDB lineage: Bacteria > Actinomycetota > Actinomycetes > Mycobacteriales > Micromonosporaceae > JABDRL01. The sequence continues at coordinate 9,666 of JAFGOK010000576.1, forward strand.
CGGCAGAGCCCTCCATGTAGCGGTCCCGCAGGTCGGGCCAGGTCGCCCACGTGGTGTGGGTGAGATCCGCGGCCATCGCCCCGAAGAACCGTTCGAAGCACTCAGGGTCGGTCCCGCGGCGATTGATGCTCTCGACAATGGCGGCCAGGACGGGCTGCTCGGCGTCGCCGCGGGCGAGCGCGTCGAAGAATGTCGTCCGGAAGGCCTCCAGACGCTCTGCCGGGGTGCCGTCGCGGGGGACCGCGGTGTCCTCGGGCTGCACCGTTTCGGGCTCATCGACGATGTCATCGGCGAGCCGGCACAGCGCGTAGACCGTGAAGACGTCCCGGCGCTGCCTGGGCGGCAGCAGGCGGGCGCCCCAGTAGTAGGTCGTGCCATGCCGGCGGGTGAGTTCGGCGCACCGCCGCCTACCGGCGTCGAGACGGGCGTTCATGCGTTCCTCCAGGCAGCGGCGTGGGCGAGGGCGCGCAGGCCAGCCAGGCCCTCGGCGGGCAGGCCGTGCCTGGGCAGGGCGTCGAGGGCGGCGTCCACGGAGGCGGTGATGAGGCGCTCGGCCCCGGCGTCCACCCCGGCCGCCCGCATGGCCGCGGCGAGGGCTGGAACGTCGTCGCGGGTGAAGGCCGGCGTGCCGACCCGGCGCAGCAGGTCGGCGTCCTCGTCCCGGAGCCGCTCTGCGGCCAGGCAGAGCAGCACGGTGGGTTTCCCCTCAAGGAGGTCATCCCCGGCCGGCTTGCCGGTGACCGCCGGGTCACCCCACACGCCCAGGTAGTCGTCGCGCAGGGCGAAGGCCCGTCCCAGGTGATCGCCGTACTCCAGGAGGGCGGCGACGAGGGCCGGGGACGCCTCGGCCGCCGTCGCGCCCAGTTGCAGGGGCCGGGCGATCGTGTAGCGGCCCGACTTCGCCCGCGCAAGGTACTCTGCGTGCTTGCGGTCGCGGCGGCCCGCGGCAGTTGCGGTCAGGTCAGCGCGCTGCCCGGCGATCAGTTCGACGGACAGCTGGTACCACACCTCGCGCATGGACCGCGGCAGGCGGTCGACCAGCCGATCCGCCACGGCGTGGGCCAGGTCGCCGAGCAGGATGGCGAGGTTGCGTCCGAACGCGGCCCGGTCGCCGTAGCCGTCTGCGCCCGCGTGCCACATCGCTGCCTCCACGTGAGCGGCGGTGCGTCCCCGGCGGGAACCGGAGCCGTCCATCACGTCGTCGTGCACGAGCGCGAACAGGTGCAGGGTTTCCAGGGCGGCAGCCGCACGCACGACGTGCTGGTACCCCGGGTCGCCAGCGGTGCCGCCGGCCGCGACGTAGCCCCAGTACGCCGCAGTGGTCCGGAGGCGTTTACCTCCGGCGAGGAGCAGGTCACCGAGCCAGTGGGGCAGGTCGGCGGGCAGCACGTCGAGCGAGAGGCCCCCGGCGTAGCCGTCCCACTCGTCCCGCAGGCTGGCGAGCTCGACCGTGAGGAGCGCGTCAACGTCGGTGAGGGCCGTGTTGACATCGACCGGCGGCGGGGCGGTCAGAGGGGGCAACTCGGGACGGTGGAGGCCGATCAGCGGCACCTGAAGCGCCGACCACGGGCTGTAGACGCACGGGGTGGCGACCACCGACGCGTGGAGGCTGTCCCAGGGAATCCACGCCCACTCGGACACCTCATGCCAGTCGGGGTCGGGGTGCTGGTCGTCGACGAAGGCAGCGAAGACGGGGCAGATCTCGTTCTCGACGAGCCCCGAGGCGTCGGTGGCGAGGTAGCGGAAGTCGGGCAGCAGCGGTATCAGGGGACCCACCGTCAGGCCCAGTTCCTCGCGAATGCGGCGACGGGCGGCGTCCTCGATCGTCTCTCCGGGCCTGGGATGACCGCAGCAGGAGTTGGTCCAGACCCCTGGCCAGGTCTTCTTGTCCAGAGCCCGGCGGGTGATGAGCACCTCACCGTGCCGGTTGAACAGGTAGGTCGAGAAGGCCAGGTGCAGCGGGGTCCGGGAGGTGTGTGCCCCGCTGCGATCGGCGCGGCCACACGGGCGACCGCCCTCATCGAGGAGCACGACGTCGTCACGGGGATCCTCGGGGGACGTGGTGGTCCCGCTAGCGTGGGTCTGGGGCAGGCTCATCGATGGTCCATTGCCTGAAGCTGTTTGTGGCGTTGAACAGCAAGATACCCGGTCGCGCAGGCTTCCTGCGAGTATCTCCCGCTGACCTGACCCCGCCTCGACCGCTTCCCCGCCAGCAGATTCAGGTTCGGCTTCGCCGCCAAGGTCGACGGGATGCGTCGTCACCGCAGCCGCAACCACGGCGCGGTTCGCGCCAGAGATCACTCAGGCCACCAGCCCAAGACGCCGAAGCTGGGCGGCGAGGTCGGTGACCTCCACCAGCGTTCCCTGCGCCACGGCGAGCACGAACGCCTCGGCCTGGTCGACATCCACCTCGGGAATCGGCCTCTCGGTGTTCAGGCTGACGAACACCATGGCCGCCGCCCAGGCCAGCCGCTTGTTGCCGTCGATCAGTGCGTGGTTGCAGCAGATCGAGTGCAGGAGCGCCGCTGTCTTCTCCGCAAGATCGGGGTACGCCTCCTGCCCGTACATCGAGGTCATCGGCCGAGCCGACGCTGACGACAGCAGTCCGTAGTCGCGGACCTTCGGCGGCGCCCCGAGGACGATCGAGGCGATATCGACCAGGTCCTCGACGTCGAGGTACGCCGTCACCGGGCGAGCCGGTCGAGGAGTTCCCTGTGCTGCGAAGCCACGTCCTCGGCGAGTGCCCGGACCCTGGCCCGCTTGTCGTGACGGTTCACGTACTCGGTGATCGCGACGATGATCGTGGCATTGGCCGAACGATGCTCCGCCTCAGCCACCGCCTTGAGGCTGGCGTGAAGATCATCAGGCAAGTTCACTGTGGTTACCATATAGCAAGCATACGATTTCCATATGACCCTGGCCACCGCCGCTCGCCGCATCAGGGTGTTAAAGTATGACACTAATATTTTTAGCCTCATATAGCCCTACATGAGACGTTTTTGGCGAGTCGGCAGGGGGTTGGGATGCCGTCGGTACCACCGGGTCTCGCGTTGGGAGCAGGGGGATCCGCTGTTGGCCTGCTCATGATGGTTCGATACCGCAGGCGTCGGCGGTCGTCTCACGACCGCCGCGGACAGCCGGCGCCCCAGCCCGCAGCGCGAGACGCCGTTGACCGCGCCGAGCCGGTGAGCATCGCCGGCCACCGGACATCCGTCTACCTGGTTGAGGGCGACGGCGTGCTCACCCTGGAACCCGGCAGGGTTCTCCTCAGTCACAGGGAATCCTTTGTGGATCTGCCGCCCCCGGTCGCCGCGGCCAGGGAGAACGCGATATCCCGGATCGCCACCTCCGGTCCGACCAGCGGGGACCCCGTCGCGCCGTGGAACAGCGACTCGATGGTGGCGCTCTGCGAGTACCGCATCTCGCGGCTGCCGGACTCGCAGGCGGTCTGCCTGCGCCTGGACACCTGCCGGAATGACTACGCCACGTTCGTGGCAACGGTACTCGGCCTGGACTCCGGTGTCGCGGCGACCTCAGACGACGGAACCCACCGGACCCTGCGCCAGGAGTTCCTTGCCGGCCAGGATGACGTGACCGGCAGGGTTCGCACCCCGGAGCCATCCCTGGCGAACGGCGTCGGAGTGGCCCTGCTCGCATTCACCAGTGACGACAACGTGATTCTGACCCGCAGACGCGACAGTTCGATGACCCGCCCCGGCGAACGCGACGTCAGCGTCGTCGAGGGCGTGCACGCGACTGATGACCGCCAGACACCCGATCGGCTGAGCGTGCACAACACCGCGGTACGGGGGTGTTTCGAGGAGCTGGGCGTGGCAGTCTCCGAAGCGGATGTCCACCTGCTGGCCTTCGGCGTCGACATGAGGTACTACCAGTGGAATTTCTATGGGTATGTTGACCTCAGCTGCACGGCACAGGAGGTCCTGGACAGCCACTCGAAACACGCCAGGGATCGCTGGGAGGGACGGCTGGAGTGCGTGCCGGCCGATCCGGTGCCCGTTCTCGGCCGTCTGCAGACCGGCGGCACCTGGGACACCGCTGTCGTCACGGCATACTACGCATTCTGCAAGCGGCACGGCATCAATGCGGCACGGCGGGCTGCGAAACAGGTATTCGGCCCTGCGCAAGGAACCCTGCTCAGACGTGGCCGGGTCGGCGGCCACAGGGCGGAGCCCGGATCTGCTCACTCGGAGGCGACCGGCACGCGATGATCCGACGCGCGATGGCCTGACCCGACGTGGCCTGACCCGCCGTGGCCTGACCCGACGGGATCTGGCAGCCGGTGGCCTGGCACGGTCCCGGGTGGCGGGACCGCAGCGCTACGCCCCGGAACGAACGATTCCACCGGCGGCCCCGCTCCTAAGAAATGGGCCAGGGCTGCGGCGACGCGACCGGCGGCGAGACCGTCCCCATAGGGGTTGATGGCGCCCGCCATGCGCTGGTACGCGGCCCGATCGTGAAGGAGGGACCTCACCTCCGGCACGATCACCGTCGGGTCGGTGCCGACCAGGCGAGTAGTGCCTGCGGCGACGCCTTCCGGACGTTCTGTGGTGTCGCGCATGACGAGCACCGGTTTGCCGAGGCTCGGCCCCTCCTCCTGCACTCCTCCGGAGTCGGTGAGAATGACGTCGCAGCGGTTCATCAGCTGGCAGAAGCCGGCGTAGTCCAGCGGCTCGACCACGGTGATATTGGCATGCTCGCCGAGCGGCGGCAGGAGTGCTTCGCGCACGACCGGGTTGCGGTGCAGCGGGATGACGATGCGCAGCTCGGGTTCTGCGGCGGCCAGCTCGGCCAGGGCGGTTCCCACCCGCCGTAGCGGCGGACCCCAGGACTCCCTGCGGTGGGCGGTGACCAGCAGGACCGGGCCGGTGTGGTCGCCAAGGCCGTCCAGCGCCGGATCGCCGTAGTCGCCGGTGCTGGTGACGGCCCATCTGAGCGCATCGATGACCGTGTTGCCAGTCACGACGACGCTGCGCGCCGGAACGGTCTCCGCAAGCAGGTTGGCGGCCGAGGCTGGCGTCGGAGCGAGATGCAGGGCGCTGAGGCAGGCAATGAGTCGGCGGTTGGCCTCCTCCGGGTACGGCGACCAGATATCGCCGGTGCGCAGGCCGGCTTCCAGGTGGGCCACGGGAATCCGGTGGTAGTAGGCGGCGAGCGAGGCCGCGAATGCGGTCGTCGTGTCGCCCTGCACGAGAACCAGGTCGGGGCGGGAGGAGGGCAGGAGCCGGCCGAGGGCGGTCAGGATATGTTCGGTCATGCCACCCAGGGTCTGGCGGGGGGTGAGCATGTCCAGGTCGACGTCGGGAACGATATCAAAGATCTTGAGAACCTGGTCCAACATGTACCGGTGCTGTGCGGTGGCTACCGTGACGAGGTCAAACAGGGGCTCTTCCAGCAGCGTTCTGATCACCGGTGCGACTTTGATGGCTTCCGGTCGCGTGCCGAAGACCACCATGATCTTGTACACGAGGGGATCCTCCCGAGTTCAGGAATGGATGGCGGGCAACGGTTCGTCAGCGCTCTGGTGCACCTCCGGCGGTGGCTGGACCGCAAGGCGCAGGGTCTTCGCCCAGGTGCGCTGCCCGCGAACGAGTCGCCAGGTCGCTCGCCAGCCGACCGGCAGCCAGACGTAGTTGTAGAAGGTGAACAGGAAGCCGCACAGCATGGCCTGCGGCAGGCTGAGGTCCCTGACCCTCCGGTTGGCCGCGCGCCAGTAGATGTACCCGAGCAGCGGGGTCAGGCTGAAGATGAACAGGTACCACCACAGCAGCAGCGCGTGGTTTGCCATGAGGGATCCGACGAAGGAGTCCCACTGCGTGGTGAAGATGACCGCCTGGCCGGGCAGGTAACCGAGCAGCGACAGCGTGATGAGCTGTACCGTGATCGGCGTTATCAGGTAGACCATGAGGTCCACCGCGCGTGGGCCGGAGATGTCGCGGCACCGCAGCAGGTCCGCCATGCGCGACCAGCACTGGAGGTGTCCCTGGTACCACCGGGTCCGCTGCCGCATCAGCGGGCGCAGCGTGGTCAGTCCCTCCTGGCTGACGAACGTTGCCGGGGTGAAGCTGGTCCGCCAGCCAAGTGCCTGCAACCGCAACCCCATGTCGAGGTCCTCGGTGAGGTAGTCCGTCCAGGGCTCCACCCCCAGCGACTCCAGTGCCGACAGCCGAACGAACTGACCGTTCCCGCCGAGCCCGGCGTTGCCATGCTGCCGGCGGGCCCGCTGGTAGATCTCGGTGAAAACCAGGAACTCCATGTCCTGCATCCGGGCCAGCCAGCCGGCGTTCCGGTTGTACATCCGCACGCCCACCTGCACCGCGGCGATCCGCGGGTCGCCGAGCAGCGGGGCGACCGTCGCCGGCGCGTCGAGTTCCAGGCGCCCGTCCGCGTCGACAACGACCACGACGATGTGATCGCTGTCCCGCCCGGATCCCACGGCCAGCCCGGAAGACCACAGGTGGCGATATGCGGCGTTCAGCGCCGCGCCCTTGCCCTGCCTCGCGTGCGGCGCGCTCCTGCGCAGCAACCGGACGCGCGGGTCACGCTCGACGTGGCGGCTGACGATGGCGGCGGTCGCATCGTCGGAACCGTCGTCGACGACCAGGATGGCCGTGTTGCGACCCGGTATCGCCCGCAGCCTGTTGATGCTCGCCTCGATCACCAGTTCCTCGTTGAGGCAGGGCACGACGAAGACGAAGAACAGGTCGTCGGCGGTCATCGCGAGCCGGTTGTCGGCACGCCGGCACAGCAGGCCAACCAGGGCGAGTGACCCGTAGACCAGGAACATGAGAATGGGCAAAAAAGGTATCAGAGCCGCAAAATTGAGCAAAATTTCCACAGCATTCGTCCTCTCGGCGGCACCCCGCAGCGCACCGCGTCCGGATCGGACAGATCAGGTCCGAATAGGGCGGTCAAGCGAGGTCTTGCCGACAGTCCATGACCAGGGATCCATCGTGAGCAGGATGTCCTGTCACGACGAGCTCGCAACGCTCTGAGCGGTTGCGAAGGTGTAGCCCATGGTCCGCAGGCCCGCCACCAGTTCCGGCAGCTGGCCAACACCCAGGAACGGGTGGTAGAAGAAACTCGCGACGCTGTCCCGTACGACCAGGTTGTTGCGCGCTGCGTCCAGCATCCCGGGGATCGTTGCCCCGTCCATCGAGACGTAGTCCAGGTTTTCCGGGATGACGATCGAGCCGTAGACGTCCCGCACCGGGTAGGACAGCATCTGCCCGAACGGGGAGGTGTAGTCGACCGGCTGGCCGGTGAGCACCCCGGGGAAGTACAGCGTGCGCTCGTACCGATACTCGAATCGCTTCCCGGCCGCGAAGTAGTCGACAGCCGACGCCAAGTAGTGGGAGAACTCCCACATCGACGGCCGCGGCAGACCGACGGCTTCGAACTCGGCGAGCGCCGCGTCCATGCGCCCCAGCGCCCACGCCTCGGAGTCCTCCGGAACCGGTCCGTCGAGCTGGAGCATCTGCTGCTCGTCGAGGTGGCACAGGTAGAACTCGGCATCGTCACCGCTGCCGCCGTTGTATGGATTGTTTTTCGTTCCATACTGGTGGGTCAGGCCGTGCGCCACCAGGCTCCCGCCGTTGGCGATCGCGTACCGCAGCGCGGACACCACCTCGGGCCGCTCGGAGAGCCGGATCGTGACTCCCTCGCCGTTGGGATCGGTGAAGACGGGGTAGACACCGACGCTGAACGGCACCCCCTGGCCGGCCAGATAGTCGGTGACCGCGCGGAGGTCGGCGGGGCTGGTGGTCGGGTTCACGTCCTCCAGCCGGACCAGTGCCCGGTGCCGCGGTCGGGTGCCGGGACTCAGGGCGGCATAGAGAAGATCGGCGAACACGACGGTCCGACTCTCCAGGGAGCTCTGGTAGACCAGCGGGTTCTCGCTGATGTAGATCAGGTTGCTCGACTGTACCGCCCAGGGCACGCTGGTGCCGTCCGCCCGCCACGCGGTCGCCAGCACGGTCGCCTTCTTCGGGTCGTCGATGCCGATCCGCATCAGGCTCGTCGTGCTGGCCTGGTCCAGCGGCAGCGCGGTGCCCTGGTAGTCCAGCCGGGTCAGCGCGACGGTCTCGGTGCCCAGCGGCTTGAACTGGTACTTGGTGTTCGAGTCCGCCAGGACGCGGATCTGGAACTGCTCGATGTCGCCATTGATCCACATGACCTGACACGTTCCCTGCGTCACGTCGTCGAGAAAGGCACTGGGCAACGCGGCGCCGCTCGGCTCACCGATGTAGAACACCGCGTCGTACCCGGTCATCTCCCCGGCTCGGTACGTGCCGACCGGATGGGCGGTCCAGCTTCCGAAGTGGGAGACGAGGTTGGCGAGCATCGTGGCGTACAGCTCGTCGGCCTTGGGCGCCGCGCCGGAGGTGTCGTACAGCACCAGGCTTCGCGCGGTCGTGTTGGGCAACCCGGCTGCGGTCGCCCTGCCGTCCGCAGCAACCAGGACCACCGTCGACACGGCGACCAGAGCCACGGACATCCCGAACACCACTGCCGGCCTTCGGCGCAGCTTACTCGGCCCGAGTCGGAAGACCGTTCCCGCGATCAGCAGAACGACCAGGAAGCCCACGAACAGCAGCATGGCCGCGCCGGCGACGCACCACAGCACCGAGATGACGTCGGTAATCGGCCCGGGTGGTCTACCATCGGCATACATGGTGATTGTCTTGCCCAGTGACGGTTGAGTGCCCACTGTTTCCCCTCCTCGACTGCGGCGGAGGCGACGAGCCCACGCTAGCGCCACGAACGTCGCCACATCCGATCATCTATTTCCATCAATGGCCGAATACACTCTGCAGTGATAAGCGCCGATTGATTCGCCAGTGTTACTCGGCAGGTATGTAAGCTTCATCGCCCACTCTGAGCTGGCCAGATATTCGCGCCGCCAGGATTCCCACTGACCGGACGGATGGCATCGGCGCACTCAAATCAGGAGTCTGAGAGTCTTGACACCATCGAGAGTGGGTCCCGATCATCAATTGAAGTACGCATCGGCAATTCTCGATTCTGTCAACCGATGACTTTTACCGAGGTAAGCGCGGCAGATCGGCGCGACCTTCGCCCGGGGGAGGTCACCGACAATCCGGCCATCCTGGTATAGGCCGAGGCAGAGGCCCACGTGGCAGAGGCCCACGTGGCAGAGGCCCACGTGGCAGAGGCCCACGTGGCAGAGGCCCACGTGGCAGCGCCGAGCACGAAACACAACAGGGCATCTCATCAAACCGGGACACCCTAGACAGAAATTAATCTTGCTGCCCAGTGCGGCAGCATACGAACAATCCACCGGCGATAGCGGGGTGCGGTGATCGCCGCCTTGGTCCAGCCCAAGGAGCATGCGATACGGACCGGCCAGTTGGCGGTACTGCGCCCGCATCCCACGCGAGAGTAGCCTGGATGCCATGACGGGGCAGGTACGCTTGATGGTCCGGTACTCGGACGCGGATGAAGGATGGGTGACCGCTCAGATCGTCGAGATCCCCGCAGCCATCAGCGAAGGACGTTCGCGTGCGGAGGC